>CANKGM010000005.1 GCA_947481355.1 Chitinophagaceae bacterium | reverse complement strand
CATTCCAACTCGAGCCAGTAATTCTTTTGTGGATTTCTCAAGAACCGGTACCTGTTTAACTCTTTTTTCATGAATCAGGTTTGCCTCTTTATAAGCCTGGTCAACTAGTATATTTTTTTCCTTTTCGCAGGTAGCCAGTTCGTCTTGAACATGCTCAAGCGTTTCTACCTCTTTATAAAATCCATTACGCAACGTCACAAGCTGATCTGAGGAAACCAATCCATGTTTTTTTACAAGACGTTGTGCGTTTGATAATCGCTCATTAATCTGATCCATTCTTTTTTCATCTACCAAAATCTTATTCATTATGGATTGCAACTCACCACTTAAATCTTTTAGTTCAAGGTAAGCAGAACCCATGCGAGTGGACATGGAGTAAAGATCAGTATGGAAAGCTGAAAGTGACTGCAACATGCTTTGCATATTCTTAAGCTGCGACAACATCGGCTGCTCCCCTTCATCTAACGTGTATGAAATTTTTGATAGCCCATCCCTAATTTGTTCAGCATGAGATAACACATTTAACTCCTCTTCCAATTGCTTTCCCTCACCTTCTAACCAGTTCAATTCATCCAATTCATTCAATAGGAAACGCTTATACTCTCGTTCTTGCTCAGCTTTTGCAATCTGCCCCTTGAGTAGATCCATTCTCTTCAAGACCTCAGTATAGTTTAAGTAAACCGCTGTATACTCCTGCATTAAATTGAGCGATCCAGCCCTGGCATCTAGCAGTGTTCGCTGAAAATCTTTGTTCCCTAATTGAAGAGTATCAAATTGTTGATGTAAATCAACCAATAGAGAAGCAACAGATTGAAGCAGCGCTAAACTAACGGGAGTGTCATTGACAAAGCACCTTGATTTACCATTTGCAGCAATCTCACGCCTCAAAATTAATTCAGCATCGACGTCAATTTCAGATTCTAAGAGCAACTCCTTGAGATTCGGTTTTCCTTCTGAAGCGAATGTAGCTTCAACAATCAACTTTTTTGATCTATCTCCTAATTGAGACAAATCAGCTCTATTTCCCAATGCCAGCCCTAGCGCACCCATAAGAATACTCTTTCCGGCACCCGTTTCTCCAGTAATAATGGAAAGCTTACTGGAGAAGTCAATCTCAAGTGCGGAAATAATCGCATAATTCTGAATCAAAAGACGCTGAAGCATAGATCAAATTTAACATGATTCAAGAAAGAAAGAACATATTTAGCAAAAGAAAAACATCAAAAATCAAAGTTGTTATCCCCCGTATTGCAATCACGCCATTTTTGAATTTCCATATTTGCATTATCTTTCCACCAGAAGGTTATATCATGTCACCACTTATTTTATTTTCGTTCGTTACAGGCTACTTTATCATTTTACTTAGCGTTGCATTCTATACCTCTAGAAACGCCACAAATGAATCTTTTTTCATTGGCAATAGAAACTCCAATTGGATGTTGGTTGCCTTTGGTATGATTGGCACATCATTATCTGGCGTAACATTCGTTTCGGTGCCTGGAACAGTTGGCGACTTTGCACTCAATGGATTTAAAGGATTCGGTTATTTTCAAGTCGCTATTGGATATATTTTTGGATACGTAGTAATTGGACTTGTTCTCTTGCCGCTTTATTATAAGCTCAATCTTACTTCGATTTATCATTATTTAGACCAACGATTTGGAAGATCAAGTTATAAAACAGGGTCATTTTTCTTCATCATATCCCGCACTTTTGGCGCGACTGCGAGACTATTTCTAGTAATCAACGTTTTACAAATTTTCATTTTAGATGAAATGGGGGTACCCTTCACAGTAACTACTGCCCTTATCCTACTCATGATTTTATTATATACATTCAAAGGTGGCGTTAAAACGATTGTATATACCGATACCCTACAAACTAGCTTCATGCTTCTAGGGCTAATCATATGTTTATCCTATATCCTCAGTCACATGAACCTTTCACTAGGACAGGCTTTTTCACTGATGGCAGAAAAGGGATACACTAAAATGATAGAAACTGATTACAAGAGCAAGGCATTTTTGTTCAAAAACTTAATTGGTGGCGCAGTTATTGCCATTGCAATGACAGGGCTTGACCAAGAGATGATGCAAAAAAACATCAGCGTACGAACTGTAAGAGACTCTCAAAAAAATATGTTGAGCTTTACAATCATTATGGTCTTGGTTAATCTTTTATTTCTCTTCTTAGGCGGACTACTATATTTATACATGTTAGATCAAGGTGCTGTATACGAAGGAAAGCAACTCTTGTTGCAGGGAAAGAATGTAATAGGCGATGATGTTTTTCCTACCGTAGCATTATTCCATTTGCCACCAGCTATTGGCATTATTTTCATCATAGCGTTAATTTCTGCTTTATTTCCAAGTGCAGACGGTGCATTAACTGCACTTACCTCATCATTTTGTATCGACATCCTTGGCATAAGAAGAAATGCTGATCTAACAGAAAAAAAACAAAAAGCAATTCGCATTACAACACACATAAGCTTTGCCGTACTCTTTATGTTTTGCATCCTTATTTTCAAGTGGATCAATAACAAATCAATTATCAATATCATACTAGACCTTGCTGGATATACATATGGACCATTATTAGGATTATTTTCATTTGGCATGCTAACAAAAAGGCATCTCGGTAAAGGATATGGAGTAACTGCAGTTTGCTTGATTGCACCGGCTATATGTTATATTCTTGCTAAAAACTCTGTAATCTGGTTTAATGGCTATCAAATTGGCTTTGAAATGCTGCTTATTAATGGAATTTTTACTTTTGCAGGACTTTGGATGATTTCTACTAAAGAAGCAGACTAATTTTTACTTTTCTACAACATAGTTCAGTTGTAACAGAAGGCTTAAGGGCGTAATTTTGCAAAAAACTACCATGGATATCATTTTACAAGAGTTGAATCAGTATGCGTTGCAGCATAGCACGCAGCAAGATTCATTGTTGGATGAAATCCAAAAAACCACAGAAGAGCATCATCCAGAAGCACACATGCTAAGTGGCCCTCTACAAGGGGCATTTCTTAGCATGCTTAGCAGGATGATGAAGCCTAAAATGATTTTAGAGATTGGGAGCTTTGTAGGATATAGCGCACTTTGTCTCGCTAAAGGATTACCTGAAAAGGGAGAACTGCATACTATCGAAAAAAGAGAAAATGATGCCCTAACCGCGCAATCTTATTTTGATCGCAGTGAATATAAGAGTCAAATAAAGATTCACATTGGTTCTGCCAAAGATATAATCGCTGATTTAAATAAAGACTGGGATTTCATTTTTGTAGACGCAGACAAAACCGGATATTTGGGTTATTTCGAATCACTAATTGAAAAAGTTAAACCAGGCACCTGGTTTTTATTTGATAATGTTTTTTTTCATGGAGAAGTGTTGAAAAATCCATTGGTGGGAAAAAACGCAAAAGCTATCCATGAATTCAATCAATATATTAAAAACGACAGTAGAGTTGAAAAAGTAATGTTAACCATCAGAGATGGACTCACCCTGTTGTATAAAAAATAAACAATGCTGAAAAGAAAATTATATTCTACGTTTTTTATAACTATAGGCTTATTACTTACCCTGCAGACAAACTCACGTGCACAACAAGTAACAACACCTGCAATTGTAAACTATATCGAAACCTATGCACAATTGGCAATTCAAGAAATGGATAGAACTGGAATTCCTGCATCGATAAAGATTGCACAAGGTATTCTGGAAACTGATGCTGGAAGAAGTGATTTGGTAAAACAATCCAATAACCATTTTGGAATAAAATGCAAGACAAGTTGGACAGGAGATAAAGTATACCATGATGATGATGCCTCAGGCGAATGTTTTAGAAAATACAATTCAGCGATTGATTCATATACCGACCATTCAGATTATTTAAAGTCACAACCACGCTATGCATTCCTATTCAATTATGACATGAATGATTATAAGTCGTGGGCTTGGGGATTGAAAAAAGCTGGCTATGCGACAAGTCCTATTTACGCTCAAAACCTCATTAAGTTCATTGAAACCTACAACCTCAATTCACTCAATGAGTTTAGTGATGACAACTCAAGCGCATTAAGTTCGTATTTCAATTTACTAGAAAATGATTTAGGTGCTTTGGCTTCATCACCTAAACGCACCAATTTGATTGATTCAAACACTCTTTCTCTTAACGACGACGAAATACAAGATGAAGAAGTAGAGGTAGAAAAAAAACCCAAGCCTGCTGAATTCCAAAAAGGCATATTTACTATAAATGGCCTGAGAGTGGTTTATTGTAAAGCCAATCAATCATTGCTTTCAATTTCTAAAAAGCACCATGTTCATCTATCACAGCTTCTTAGCTGGAACGAACTCCCTAAATCGACTACTTTATTAAAAGAGGATCAGCTAATCTTTCTGCAAAAGAAAAAAAAGCATGCAGACAAAGATATCCATATTGTTCAACGTGGAGAAAGCCTTTACGATATAAGTCAAAAGGAAGGTGTTCGACTTGAATCACTAATTAGCCTCAACGATATTGACAAAAACAAACGATTAAAAAACAAAGAGAAAATACTCCTAAATAATGAGTCCACATCAAAATCACGTCCCTTTGCAAAAAGCCCTCACACTAAAAAACATATTGCCCTACATGTAGTAAAACAAGGCGAGTCACTTTATACCATTGCAAAAAAATACAAAACAACTATAGATTCGATCAAAGATGCAAATTCAATGAAACGAAATGAGCTGCAGGTTGGACAATCCCTCAAGATCCCAAAATAATTCAATGGACAAAAAGATACTTGATAAAAAATTTGTCACTTATATAAACGAGGCAAAAATTACCGAGGCCGTTTTCCGAATAGCTTCATCCATCAATGCTGAGTATCAAGATAAAATGCCTCTTTTCATTGCAATATTAAATGGGTCATTCATTTTTGCGGCTGATTTGTACAAACAAATCAATATCCCTTCACAAATTAATTTTGTAAAACTTTCATCTTATTCTGGCACCCAATCATCTGGTAGTGTCACAACATCAATAGGACTGGATGTTGCAATCAACGCTCGAGATATAATTATAATTGAAGACATTGTAGACACTGGTAAAACACTTTCCACCTTTATTGCAGAACTTAAGAAAGAAGAACCATCTTCTATTCGCATCTGTGCCCTTCTACATAAACAAGAAGCAACAACTCATCCTATTCCTATTGATTATCTCGGATTTACTATCCCCGATTTATTCGTGGTGGGCTATGGGCTAGATTACAATGGATTTGGCCGAAATTTGAAAGACATCCATCAACTTAAAGAAAGTTAATCATGGCTCTGCTAGCCGAACATTTCCTTGATTTTAGAAAAGAAACTCTTTTCGTTTTTGTCAGGTTTCGGCTGAAAACTTGGCGACTCTTTAAATTTTTCGATTATTTCCTTTTCCTCTTTCGTTACTTCTTGAGGAATCCACACATTAACATGAATTAATTGATCTCCCTTTTCATAAGAATTTATAGCAGGAAATCCTTTACCCTTTAACCTAAATATTTTTCCACCTTGCGTTCCAGGGGGTATTTTAATTTTTGCCCTTCCATCGATTGTAGGAACCTCAAGGTTAGCCCCAAAAACTGCATCGGCGAATGTTATATACATGTCGTATATAACATTTAAATTATCGCGTTGCAATTCTGCATGCTGCTCTTCTTCAATCAAAACAATCAAGTCACCAGAAGCTCCACCTCGCTCCCCTGCATTTCCTTTACCACTCAAACTAAGTTGCATACCCTCTTGCACTCCAGCAGGTATATCAATGGACATTGTTTCTTCTGTATATACACGCCCTTCACCTTTACATGAAGTACATTTACTAGTAATAGTAGAGCCTTCTCCATTGCAGGTAGGACAAGTGCCTACAGTTTGCATTTGACCAAGAAATGTATTGGTCACTTTTCTGACCTGCCCATTTCCTCCACAAGTCGCACAGGTTTGTACAGAACTTTTATCTTTCGCCCCAGAACCACTACACGTAGTACATGGAGTATATTTTTTTACCTTGACAGTTTTGTTAGCGCCTTTTGCAATCTCCTCATAATTCATTTTCAACTTGATCCGCAAATTGCTTCCTCTGGTTCCTTTAGTCCTTCCTCCAGAGCTTCGTTGACGACCACCACCGCCTCCGCCAAAAAAGCTACCAAATAAATCATCGCCAAAAATATCTCCAAAATTGCTGAAGATATCATCCATATTCATTCCTTGACCACCGCCAAAACCGCCACCACGCTGATTCATACCAGCATGGCCATACTTATCATATTGAGCACGTTTTTCCTGATCACTCAAAATCTCATATGCCTCAGCAGCCTCTTTAAACTTATCCTCCGCAGACTTATCGCCAGGATTACGGTCAGGGTGAAATTGCATTGCCACCTTTCGATATGCCTTTTTAATTTCATCAGCAGTTGATGATTTTGCAACCCCAAGTATCTCGTAAAAATCTTTTTTTGCCATTTGTGTAGTTTAGGTGACTCTGCTTTTTTTATTTACCTACAACGACTTTTGAAAATCGAATAATCTTATCGTTCAGGGTATACCCTTTTTCTAATTCATCAACTACTTTTCCTTTCATATCTTCTGCAACATCAATCTCAGTAATGGCCTCATGGAAGTCAGGATTGAACTCATGTCCAACACAATTCATTTCTTTCAATCCACGTGAAGAAAGTGTATTCCTGAATTTAGAAATTACCAAGGCAATCCCTTGTCGAATTTGAGCGATATCGTCGCTACCTTGAATTTGCTTTTCCGCCCTGTCAAAATCATCCATCACTTCAAGCATTGACTGTATAACTTCTTTCCCAGCCGTCTGCATCATTTCAATACGCTCTTTCGCACTTCTTCGTTTAAAATTATCAAATTCTGCATATAGCCTAATGAACTTATCTTTTTGCTCAGCAAGTTCAATTTTTAACCCTTCAAGCTCATTTTGAACAATTTGTTCTGCTGAAAGAGGCTCATTATTCGCTTCTTGCGTAGATTCTTCCTGGTCTGGGTGTATTTCCTTTTCTTTCATTGTATTATAATTTGCAAAGTCAGTAGGTCAAATTTTCTGCCACCAATCGGCAATAAGCCAAATTGTCTGCTTTCTGTAAAACGAATTGCAAATTTCGATTATTTCAGCGAGTTAAAGCTCTTTTTGTGTAAAAAACAATGGGTTAAATGACAAGGTCATACTAAAAAGGACAAGACGTACCTTTGCAGCATGAAACGTGTAGTACTGAATCGTAAAATAAGCAATAGAATCATCAATGGCCATCCATGGATCTTTGCAAATGAGATCAATCTTATGGACGATACCATCCTTGCTGGTGATATAGCAGAAGTGGTAACCCATGATGGTAAATTTATTGGCAAGGGATACGTAAATCCAACTTCCAAAATTCCAGTACGTCTGCTTACCCGCGAAAAACAAGAGACCATCGACAAGGCATTCTTTCTTAGAAAGATCAAAGCCGCATGGGAGTACAGAAAGAAAATTGGGTTTACAGAAAACTGTAGACTTGTTTTTGGTGAAGCGGATGGACTCCCTCAATTGATTATTGACAAGTTTAATGACTATTTCGTTATTCAGTCTATGGCACTTGGAATTGACGTTTGGAAAAAAGAAATTGTTGAATCCATTGAAGAACTCTTTTCCCCTAAGGGTATTTATGAACGAAATGATGTTGGGGTAAGAGAATTAGAAGGACTTGAACAGAAAAAAGGATTTCTGTCAGCACCATTCGATACCAGAATCATGATAAATGAAAATGGATTGAAATTCATGGTAGACTTAGACAAGGGACAAAAGACTGGTTATTTTTTAGATCAACGAGACAATCGAAGAGCCATACAACATATCGTTAAAGGCGCTGATGTACTTGGTGCATTTTGCTATACCGGAACATTCGAGATTCATGCAGCACATTATGGTGCAAAACAAGTTTTAGGACTAGACATTTCAGAGTCAGCGATTGAACAGTCGAAAGAAAATGCAAGCTTGAATGGGTTAACCAACTGTAGTTTTCAGGCAATCAATGCATTCGATGCACTAAAACAATGGAGCAAAGAAGACAAAAAATGGGATGTTGTTATGCTAGACCCACCTTCATTTACAAAGTCAAGAGAAAATATTCAAAAAGCAGTGAGTGGATACAAAGAGATTAACTTACGGGGAATGAAACTCTTGAAGCCTGGAGGATTCTTGGTCACGTCTTCATGTACAAACCTAATTCAGCCCGACTTATTTTACCAAACCATTGAAGCCGCGGCTAAAGATGCAAAAAGATCACTCCGTCAAGTGGTCTTTCAAGCACAATCTCCTGACCATCCAATATTGAGAAGTCTGGAGAACACCAATTACCTAAAATTTTTGATTGTGCAAGTAAACTAGCCTTAATTGACATAATTAAAAAAGGCATGATTATAAATGTTATAATCATGCCTTTTTATATAGATGATAATTAACTTAATTCAGCTAAGGTCGCTTTTATCGCATCGAAGTTTGGAACATCGCCAGCACTCTCCAACACTTCAGCATATTGAATTGTACCAAACTGATCAACAACAAATGCCGCTCTACGAGATACTCCTTTCATGTCGAATACAAAATCATCATAAAAAGCTCCATAGGCCTGAGACACATCCTTGTTAAAATCAGAAAGTAATGGGAAATTATATCCCTGCTCTTCTTTAAATTTTGCGAGAGTGAAAATTGAATCAACAGAAATCCCTACTACTTCTGCGTTCAAACTAGTGTATAATCCAATGCTGTCACGAACAGAACATAGTTCAGTTGTACATACACCGGTGAAGGCTTGAGGGAAAAATAAAATAACTAAATTCTTTCCTGCGAAATCGTGAATGCTAACTTTAGCTTTTTCGCTATTAAATAAACTAAATGACGGTGCTGGTTGTCCTTTTGATAATTGCATGGTAATTGACTAATAAGGTTAAAAAAATAAGTTATGTTACAAATATAAAACAGTAGATTATTAAAACAGCTTAAAGAGTCAATTGTTTAATAATTAGATGAAAATGTTAGCATTAAAACTTAGGGCAAAGTATAACTGGCGTATCGTGTTGCCGTGAAGTAATATAGGAGATAGAGAGTTCAAAGCCTCCTCTGTTTTTGGAAGCGGGAGCCAAACTAGAAACATTGATATCATAACTAATTCCAACAGAAATTTTATTTACGTCAAACTTCATTACTGGAATTATTGCATCATTATAACGATAATAAACTCCTGCATGTACTGTATACAAAGGACCTTCATCCTCTCCAAGTCTTTTGGAGTATAGACCACCTAAGATATACTCCTTGAATGGAGTTTGTGTAGTCATATCCCCATTAAACGTTACATAGGTAAGGTCATCCAAATTAAGTTTCAATCCAGCAGAAAAAACCCATTTAGGGAGGTGGGATATATTTTTATAAAAAGAATTGATCGGCTTATTAAAATGATGATACCCAACCCCCGTAAAAAAATTATGTTGTTGATTTGCTCCAAGTGTACTACTGAAGCTCATCCCAACCGACATGTCTGCATAGGAGTACCCTGATAAAAACGATTCACCATCAGGCAACGATCCATTATAATAAAATCCATCATACTGACTGTTGGTAGTTACTTTAGAACGATCAAGTCTTCTATTCACCATGCCGCCCATAAAACCAAGTGACAAATACGTATTACGAAGATCGCTGAGTGATTTATGAAAATTCACCAAGGGCAAAAACTGTGTTGTTCGAAGTCCAACAGTACCCGCCTTATCATACATCACCTGTGTACCTACTGTTAAAAAATCATTCCCTTTACCGACTCCAAACTTATACTCTGCATTGATTGATCCCGTTTCAAATGGAAATGAAATACTATTCCATTGACTTCTATATACACCCTGCACCCTGATGTCTCCTTCGTAGAGTCCTGCCAGAGCAGGATTACGCAAAAGTGGCGCCTCATAAAATTGAGAGAAATGTAAGTCTTGCGCATACCCTTCAGTAGTGAAGCCTATAAATAACATGAGTAAAAAACTCAAGAGATATTTCTTGTATGCAATAATTTGCCTCATCGAATTAAGGTAACATCTCCTTTCAATGTGATAATGTTTCCGTTTTCACAAACAAGATCAATCATATATACATAAACATCTGGCGTTACATAAGAGCCATTCTTTGTCCCATTCCATGCAGCATTCAAATCATTAGCAAAAAAGTTTTCCTTCAGAAAAACCATCTGACCCCAACGATTAAAAATTTTGAATACCCTAATTTTTTGAATTCCTCTTCCCCTTGGATAAAACAAATCATTCGATCCATCACTATTAGGAGAAAATGTATTGGGAATAAATAAATTTTCTTTAGTGCATGTAGCATAAATATGAATAACGTCCTTAGACATACATCCATCTTGTGTATATACAAATAGTGTATATGTGGTAGAATATAGAGGTGTTGAAATTGGTGTTCTACATCCTGAACAACTCAAGAATGTAGAAGGCTCCCATTCTACTCTTGCAACATCTGAAGAATATTGAGGGTTCAACTGAATTGGATAACCTGCCATCATAGTTGTATCTGCGCCTGCATTTACTATAGGTAGTGGATGCACGGTCACCTTTACGCTGTCTTCTGTTTTGAAACAGCCAAATTCATCTTGGCCATTAACAATATAGGTGGTGGTAGTTAACGGAGTTGCTGTAGGAGAAGAAATAGTTTGATCATTTAATCCTGTTGATGGAGACCAAACAAGCAAATCAGTACCATACGCATTCAATTTCACCGACTCCCCTGCACAAATCGCAACATTATTTGATGCAATAATTTGAGAGGACTGAACAACATGGATAGCTATTGAATCATTTGCTTGACAGCCTTCTAACGAAGTACCTCTCACTGTATATACAGCATCATCTGCTGGAGAAATGATGGGCTGTTCGCATGCAGAACAACTCAGCCCTGGACCTGAAATCCAATCATATGTATTTGCCCCACTAGGATGTAATGTCGTTGGAGTGCCAACGCACAGCACGGTATCCATTCCAGCGTTGACAGCGGGAATCGGATTAACTGTATAATTAAGCACAACCGTATCAACGCACCCCTTCTCATTCGTCGTGTAAAGTTTTATCGGATATATTCCAGCCTTTCTAAATTGTTGAGTAGGAGGTAATTCCAATAATGAACTTTGTCCATTCGTGAAATCCCAAAAATAACCGACAATAGGAGAACCTACATATCCATTTTTTCTTAATTGAAAGTTGACCATGCCTTCTTCGCACACTTGATTTAAATCAGAAAGAATTGACATGTCTGGCTTTGCCTGCACTTCAACCAGTTTTTCCCTAATCTTTAATGAAGACCGACAACCACTGGATGAAATAGCAGTGAATTTTACATCGTATAATCCTGGACTTGAATAAACATGTGGCGAAGGATTTCCCACGCCAGTAGTACCATCACCATAATCCCACTCCCATCCTGTGATTGGTTCATTAGCAAGTGAGATATCTTTAAACGTAACCAATCCCCTGCCACAAAAAAATGGAAGTATTGGGTCGGGCTTGAACAATGGCAATATGGATACTGCCTTAATACCGTGGGTCATTTGCAATGGAACTGTACAAAAATTATCGTCGGTGATGGAAATTTGAGGTTGATAAAATCCAGAGTCCTTATAGACATGAGAATATGGGGTTACTATGTAAGGCAATTTTGTATCAAATTGACCATCCCCATAATTGATGGTTACAAATTTGGTGTTGGTTGAAGTAATGGTAAACAAACCAGTATAATTTGGATCACATAACGTCTTGGCAAAGTCATATGTACCTTCTGGACCTTTTACAGTTATTTTATATGGGCCAAAATTACTTGTACAACCTCCAGGACTTGTGACTTTGAGAAATACATTAAATGTACCTGGCTTTGTATAAATGTGGGAAGGATTCGCTTGAAATGCACGCGCTCCATCACCGAATGTCCATTCATAACTTTTAGCAAAAGAGCCTGTAAAATGAAACCCAGCTTGAAATGGATAACATTCACCAATATCATTGTCAGCAACAAACTCCGCTATAGGATTGCCAATCTCAATATACTGCGGCTTTGTTAGACTTACTTTACATCCATAAAAATCTTCAACCTGTAATACTATGGTTTTCTTACCTACTAGATTATATACAATGGGTGCAGGATTTTCACTTGCTGAAATTAGGCCATCATCAAAATTCCAAAGTACTGTCTTTAAACTTACATTTTTAGTGAGCTGAAATTGAATTGGTCCACTCGGACAACTTTGTGTTGGGGCTAAGAAATCAATAACCGGCTTTGTGATGGTAACAAAAAGAGTTTGAATGGTGGAAGTACAGCCAACAGTATCCTTTGTAGTCAACCGAATTGGATACCTTCCCGGATTAGCGAAAGTATGTTGAATGGGGCCTGATAATATATTCTGCGTTGGGGTTCCATCACCAAAATCCCATATTCGTTGAATGATATCATTTACTCCATCTCCTGTGGCTTTATCTTGAAAACGCACAGTTGTATTCTCACAACCCGATACTGGTGTAGAGGCTGCATAGTCTGACGTTGGGCCACCTATAAATAAATTTTGAATAGGCGTTACATAGGTACAATTATTAACATCCGTTACTTTTAACCTTGCAGGATAATTGCCTCTTCCTCCAGTTGCACTATATAAGCACAACGTTTTAAAATCGACAGAATACTTTTCAGGCTTTACAGCAAAACCACAACCTAGGTCCCATTCGTATTTACTTACCATAGCCGCATTTTCCACTTTGGCAATCAGGTCAACTTTTGAATCACTCACACAAATCGGATTAGCCGATGGGCTAAATGAAATATTTTTTTCATTGGCCACTTTTATAGTGGCGGTTCGGGTATACTCACAATGAGTATCTCCATCATCTTTTACCGTCAATGAAACAGTATACACTCCAGTCTTAGTATAGTTATATAAGAAATTAGTTTGCTTAGAAGGGAATGATTGAGTTACCCCATCACCGAAATCCCACAATTCGTAATCTATTCTGCCTGTTGAATTATCTACAAATTTCTTTTGCAACGGATTTGCGCAGTCATTCAGCACATCAAAATTGGCAATTACCCCTTTCGTAGTTACTTTAAATTTTCCATCTGTGGTATCGGAACAACCATTGTTGTAGACTCTTAGTTTAACAAAAAAATCACCAAGGTATCCAAACGTTTTTGAGAATGCCGAATCCTTGAATGTGGTACCATCAGAAAATTCCCATTTGAATCCAGTAATTCCATTTCTTGGTGTACTAAAGTTGAACGAAAGATTTGCACATTTTTCAAGTTGATCTACTTTTATAACTGGAATTCCTGGTCTTTTCCCAACCTTGATATCCCATTCGAATGGATTAGAAACACATCCATTACTTGTAGTAACATTGAGTGTAATATGGTATGTTCCTGAGTCACTATAAAATTGCTGTGGCGGAGATTTTCCTTTGTAAGTAAGAGAAGTGGAATTAGGATAATCTATTTTCCAATCCCACGAAGTAATCTGACTTGATATGTCGAAATCTGCAACAGGTTTAAAATTTCGAGCACAGCCACTATCTGGCATGTTCGTTGGAGGAACCAACAATTTAGGAACTTGAATTTTTATGTAGTCTTTAAATACTAGATTATCAGTGGTATCAGAACAACCAAATCCATTGATAGCAATCAATGAAACCGTAAAATTCCCTGATTTTGTATAGGTATGTGTTGCAGGATTATTACTCGACTCTGTGACAGTTGGCGAGCCATCCCCATAATTAAAAATTCGTTGTGTATTTCCAATAGACAAATCATTAAAACTAACATCAAATGGAGTCTTACAACTGGAACGCTCAGCAGCCACTACATCAAAATTAGCTATTGGAGACCTGTTTACATTGATAGTGTATGATTTGGACGAAACACAGCCACCATTATAGCTAGCTGTCATCTTGATCGTATGAGGACCAGCAGCAGTAAATGAATAAACAAGATTTTTATTATTGAAATTAGGATCTAAAACTCCATCCACATACCATTGATAACTGGTTGGGGCATTGGGCGTGGTTGCTCGCACATATGTAAACGAAGTATTCTGACATGCAGTTAAATTAGTAGGAGTTGAAAAATCAGTTGTATTGGAGATGGGTGGAACTACAATTGATTTGGTGATACTATTTTCGCAGCCATTTACAGAAGTTACTTTTAATGTAAGGTTATACGTTCCCGCTTTAGGGAAGGAGATATTCGGAAGCTGCCCAGTTTTATTCGTAATCGTTGCCCCTCCATCAATTGTCCATAAATAGGAATAAGCCACACCAACATTGGTGGGCTGAACAGGTGTAGATGGGAATTCACAGGCGATTGACAATACTGGTGGATCGAAAGAAGCCAATACAGCAGGGTCAACTGTAATCATATCAGTAAACATAAAAGTGGAAGTGCATCCAGCTTTAGTAGTTACAATCAGAGTTGGCGAATAGGTAGCAGCAAGATTATACGTATGACTAGTTGATTTAAGTGCTGAGCCTGAAATGGTAATACCATCACCAAAATCCCATGTCCTATCGATTATTGTATCAACATAATTGACATTAGCGACTTTGTCTAACCCAGTGAATGGGATAGTATTGTCTGAGAAAACAACACCAAAGGGCATACACCCTCTAGGGTTATTAGCACTAAATTGAACAGCAGGATTATCAGCAACAAAAATCACTCCTGTCTTGGAATCGGTAGATCCTCCATAAGTAACGTCTAAGGTAATTTGCCAAACCCCACCTCTTGGAAAGATAATTTGTGGATTTCTAGCATTTGTAGGAGGAGAAATAACTGGTCCAGCACCATCATCAAATTGCCACTTATAAATTGGCGTAGTAAGCGGTAAGGGTGATCCATTAAATCTAGATTGATCAAAGAAAAATACTGGACTATTTACACAAATAGAAGATTGTGTTGGATTAAAATTTGCTACAAGCTGTGCTTTTGAAACCTGGAAAGTCAAAACCAACAGTAAAATGAAAATACCCCTAATTAACCTATTAGAGATAACAGAAATGAACGGGAATGTATTTGTGTGGATGGAATACAATTGCTGAATGATTATTTTTTTGACAACGCATTCATAAATTATTGCGATTGCCTCTATGAGTGAATTTATAATTTTACAAAATTACCAAGTAAATAACAAATAAGTCATGCTTATTCTACTACCACTGCCCAACCTTCATACTTGCCACCATACCGTTTAGTCGCTTTGTATAGGGAAACAACAAATTGATCAACCCATTCTAATGACAAAACAGCCTTCCGCTCCATTTCTAGTGCGAATCTGTTGGTTTTAGTATCTGGCAATGGCGGCATGGCTAGAATCTCAAAACCTGTCCAAGGTAAAGTTTTCAAAAAACCTTCCCTGTCTTTCACCGTAGGGAAAGTAAAGGAATGCTGAACCATATTCGACTCATTCTTTTTTGCATCATCTTTCAAAATAAGCTCTATTTGTTTCTTTCCTCTAATTCTAAGTAACTCTAATTCAGAAGGATACAAAACAGTAAAAAAATTATCCCATTGTGGATCAGCTTTTGCCTGACTCAACCACTCATATTCGGAAAAACTAGCCATTGCAACAAAAACACTTTTTTCAAATCCAATGGTATCTGGGGCATAAAAATAAAACTCCCTTAAGCCACGTTGAGTAAATCGACCTGTAAAAATCGCTCCAGTTTCCTTTCCTAAATTATAAATCAAAGAGTCTTCCATGTTCAATAATGAGGCATATTCCTCCGGGTAAGGCATTCCTTGGGTATCTGGATTTTTTATTTTTGCCCTTAAAATGATAACAAAAGGCCTCTCCTTGATAGGTGCTTTGGAAGATAAACCCAGATCAACATTAATAGACACGGGCTTGCCATCTACTGCTAGCACATAATTCTCCCAATCGTGTTGAATTTTCTGGGATTGAGAGAAAAGAGATAGGTGTAAACAGGCAACGATCAAATATCTTCGCATAAGGGTATGAGGAGGAGGTTAAAAAAGTAAAGTAATTTCAATTCCAACAAACAACGAAATAAATGCAAAGCCTTCAACAGATAATTAACGTTTTAGAAACAGTTGCTCCCTTGCAATTACAAGAGTCATACGATAATAGTGGACTTGTATACGGAAATCCTAATAAAATGATCAAGAAGGCAATTGCAGCCCTGGATTTAACCGAGGATGTACTAGATGAAGCAATAACACTAAATGCAGAACTTATCATTCTGCATCATCCCCCCATATTCAAGCCAATTAAACGTCTTTCTCATCACGATATAACCTCACAATTACTAATACAAGCTATTAAGGCTGATATCGCTATTTATGCTTGTCATACAAACCTAGACAACGTATTATGGGGAGTGAATGGAGAAATCGCAACACGATTAGGCATAGAACAATTTGAGGTCTTAGCCCCTATGAATGGCACACATCAGAAATTAATCACCTTTGTGCCGATTGAAAACCTTGAAGCTGTTCGTGAAGCCTTGTTTTCGATTGGAGCTGGGGCGATTGGAAACTATCATGAATGCAGCTTCATAACATCAGGCGAGGGAACATTTCTTCCCATGGAAGGAGCTAATCCATGGATAGGTAAAATAGGGCATCGCCATACTGAAAAGGAAAGTCGACTTGAAGTGCTGTTTCCTATCCACATGAAACAACAGATCTTGGACAGCTTACATAAGGCACATCCCTATGAAACAGTTGCGTACGATCTTGTATCCCTTGACAATACTTTTTCCCAATTTGGGGCAGGGGTTATTGGTAATTTGCCAGAATCTGTAGAGGAGGAGCAACTTTTAGAAATCCTTAAATTGACATTCAAGACCGGTACCATCAGGCATAACCCACTAAGCAGACGGACTATCAAAAAAATTGCCCTATGCGGAGGGGCTGGCAAATCATTGATTAACAACGCATTAAGCAAAAAAGCAGACGCATACATAACGGCAGACTTAAGTTATCATGATTTTTTTATACCAGGAAATCGGATGCTCTTGGCAGATATTGGGCATTATGAAAGCGAACAATTTACATCCGACAGGCTTGTAGCCATTCTAAATGAAAAATTCCCTAACTTTGCCGTCCTTAAATCAGGTGTAAATACCAATCCAGTCAATTACTTTTTATAACTCAATATGGCAACCGCAAAAGAATACTCCGTAGAAGAAAAGCTCAGTTCCCTTCTTAACTTGCAAAAAGTTGAAAGTAAACTTGATGAAATCAGCATCTTAAAAGGCGAATTGCCGATTGAAGTGGCTGATTTGGAAGACGAAATACAAGGTCTTCATGCAAGGGAAACCAGAATTGAAGAAGAGATCAATGGAATTAATGAGTTCATCGAGCAAAAGAAACAACTCATAGCCACATCTTCAGAGCTCGTCAAGAAGTATGAGAAACAAAGCGATAATGTAAAAAACAATCGCGAGTACGAGGCTATTACTAAAGAACTTGAAATGCAAACCCTAGAGGTTAAACTTGCAGAAAGGCATATCAAGGATGCAAATGAAGAAATTTCAGATAAAGCAAGAGTACTCGATGCTGCTAAAAAGAATATTGCAACAAAAGAAGCAAACCTTAAAGTAAAAAAAGGTGAACTTGATAAGATCATTGCTGAAACTGAAAAAGAAGAAGCTGCTCACAAAGTACTTGCTGATAAAGCACGTGCATCAGTTGACCCACGACTACTAGGATCATTTGATAAGATTAGAAATAATTTTAGAAATGGTCTTGCCGTTGTTCCTGTTGTAAGGGATGCATGTGGCGGATGTTTCAACGCAATTCCTCCTCAACGTCAAAGTGAAATTCGTCAACACAAAAAGATTATCGTGTGTGAAAACTGTGGTCGTATTTTAGTAGACGAAGAAGCAGCTACTGCAAAATAATCAACGAATTAAAGCATAGAATAAGCGATCCAGCCTCAAGCTGGATCGCTTATTTGTTTTATACTACATCCACTAATGTCTTTAAATACCTCAACGCATTCTGCCTCGGTTGATTTCTGTATGCCAATTTCATATCGACAAAACAACTGCATCTCCTGGGTTTGAATAGAGCACCCAAATCTCCTGATGGTTTTTAACACTTCATTGACCATCGTATAATCAAATTCAAGTTCGTATAAAATTTCGACCGGCTTTTTAACTAAAGGTGTTAGCTGCAATGCCATAGAGGCAGAGCTCTTGTACGCATTAATCAATCCAGGAATACCAAGCAATGTTCCTCCAAAAAATCGAATAACAATAACACATACATTAGTCAATTCCTTTGAATCAATTTGTCCTAGAATAGGACGTCCTGCAGAACCTGATGGCTCACCAGCATCTGATACGCGATAAGTTTGTCTATTAGCACCTATTCTATATGCAAAGCAAAAATGAGATGCTTTAGGGTGCTCTTTTTTTAATTGCTGTAATATTTTTTTAAACTCCTCAATAGAGTGCACGGGAAATGCATAGGCTATAAAACGACTTCCTCGATCAGAAAATTCTGCTGTAGTAGCTTTTTCAATAGTCTGAAAAAAATTCGGATCTACCATGCGTTATGTTGATCTATAATAATAGTGTAATCGACTATCGCCTATAACAATCTCTGCAGAAGGCTGAATTTGATTTGGCATGTTTGGTGAAGCTAACCCTTTTCCTAACAACATAGATTCGTTTGTGATGACGCGCATTTCATCCCATAATTCATCCTGAATAAAAGAGGTTAATAGCTTAGCACCACCCTCCACCAATACACTTTGAATATTCAATGTATAAAGTTGACTCAAAACATCTGTCATAGAATTCTTTTCTTTCGGCATTTTAATATACTGGACTGAACCCGAGGTATCATCACGCTCATGATTTATAACTAAAGTTGGTAGACCATCTTGAAATAGATGGAGACTTAATGGCAATCTTGAGTTAAAATCAAGCACAACTCGGAGTGGACTTTTACCAGGAGCGAGTCTATTGGTCAGTAAGGGATCATCCTTTAATGCTGTATCAGTTCCAACAAGAATTGCTTGTTCTTCAGCTCTCCATTGGTGAACCTGCTTGTTCACCTCATGATCCGTTATCAACAAACGTGTTGAATCAACATTCCCGATAAAATGATCAGCTGTCTGGGCCCACTTTAAAATAACATATGGCCTATTTCGTTCATGAAAACTAAAAAATCGCCTATTTTGAAAACGTGCTTCTGCTTCTAGAATCCCCAACTTTACTTCAATGCCAGCATCAATGAGCTGCTGAATTCCTTTACCATCAACTTTACTATGAGGATCCTGAACAGCCACCACCACTCGCTTAACTCCCTCGTTAATTATCCTATCTGAACAAGGGGGTGTTTTACCATGGTGCGAACAAGGCTCTAGCGTTACATAAAGTGTTGATTTAGGAATCAAATGTTTTTGATCATCCTGAACTGCGTTGAAACAATTCACTTCTGCATGGGCTTCTCCGTACTGTTGATGATAGCCTCTTCCGATAACCACCTCCTTATAAACTAGCAATGCCCCGACCATAGGATTTGGAGCTACATGTCCAATCCCACCCTCTGCAAGCAACAGCGCTTGAGCCATAAATAGTTCATCGCTTAATTCCATATATACATCACGATGGTGAAAATTACATCATAAATCATTTTTGAAAGAGGTTGCATGATTCTGATGACGAACGCAAAGTTAATTGATTTACATTTGGGCGTGCACATTAAAGAAGCATATCATCAACTTAGCGAAGAGATCAGCACCTTGTATGATATCAGGGAAGCAAAAAATATTGCCGACTGGATTATGGAGGAGCTAACTGGGTGGGATCGATCAAAATGTCTCATACATCAAGATACCTTACTCGACGAAAGTCAATTAGAAAAAATAAACAGATACAAAAAAGAACTCCTATCGGGCAAACCCATTCAATATATTTTAGGCAAGGCATGGTTTATGGGAAGCCCATTTTATGTTGATGAACGAGTACTCATTCCTAGACCTGAAACGGAAGAGTTGGTTGATCTAATTAAACAAAAAAGCCACAACCTTAAAAAATCAGATGGTCATCAAATTAAAGCAATCGATATTGGCACGGGTAGTGGATGTATTGCCATATCCTTAAAAAAAATATTTCCTGATTGGGAAATCTGGGCAGTTGATGAAAGTATTGGTGCATTGGATGTAAGTATCAAAAACGCAAATGCACAAGAAGTAGAAATCATATGTAAAAGGCTTGATATTTTAAGTAATTCAAGAAATGATTCAATACCAGCATTTGATATCATGGTAAGCAATCCACCCTATATTCCAGAAACGGATAAAATAGATATGGCAGATCATGTATTAATGCATGAGCCTCATCAAGCATTATTTGTAACCAACAATGACCCTTTGCAATTTTATAAATCAATCATTAATTTCTCTAGTCATCATTTGAAACGAGGATGTATGATTTTTTTTGAAAGCCATGAAGACTATGCTACAGAAGTCGCTAACCTGCTAGAGGAAAATGATTTCGAAGAGGTAATAATAAAAAAAGACTTTCAAGGAAAAGATAGAATGATTTCAGGAATAAAGGTAGGATCCTCTCTTTAATAAGTATTACTTCTGAACAGACAATACACTTTTCGCCCCAAGCTCCTTTGCTATTCGCATAACATTTACTACAGCATCGATACTGACCGACTTATCTGCATTAATCACGATTGTAGGTACTTCAGTTTTTTCTTTGCCGATGATTGGAATCAACATAGCATTTAATGAATCTAATGCAACCGGTGTAGTACCAACATAGTATTGGGATAAAGAATCAATTGAAACGACAACATTTTGTTTGGCCTTAGTATCTCCCGTGGACTTAGGCTGCGAAAGTTTAATGACATTGGGGTTTGCTAACGTTGATACAATCAAGAAAAACATGAGTAGGATGAACAAAATATCATTCAATGCTTCCGTAAAGACCTCAGCCTCACCTCTATATTTTTTTCTAATCTGCATCGAGTTATCTTATTGAGTTGGTTCCTGTAAAATATCAAGAAAATCAGCAGCGGCTACTTCCATTTTATTGGCAACTTTATCTATTTGTGTATGCAGATAACTATATCCTAAAAATGAAACGAGCCCAATAAGTAAACCCGAAATTGATGTAACTAATTTAACATACAATCCACCAGCTATAGTGTTCAATACGAATTCACCTGTTGTGTTGATATCAAAAAATAACTGCATTAGTCCAGCTAGTGTTCCAACAAATCCAAAAATAGGTGCTGCTCTAGAGATCACACTCAGCACGCTTAAATTACGTTCTAGTTTATACATTTCTAGGCGTGCGATATTTTCCATACTACGCTCAATGGCATCAATTGGCTTTCCAACGCGTTGTATTCCCTTATCAATGATTCGAGCAACCGGATTATCCGTATTTCTAGTCATGGACCTTGCCGCCACAATATTTCCGCTTACGATATGATCACGAATAATCAATAAAAAGTTACTATCTATTCGCCCTGCTTTTCGAATTGCAATATGCCTTTCAAAAAAGAAGAAAATGGCAAGAACAAACAATAGACCCAGCGGTATCATCAATGTTCCACCCGACTGAAGGATATCCCATAGATGCATCACTTTTGATGAAGCTTGAACTGCATGAACAGAAGTAGAATCTGTCATCACCTGTCCGAAGGGATTAATCTGTAAAAATGCTAACAACATAAGCGTTCGTTTGAACTAATGTTTAAATAAAATTTCAATTCACTTTGGCTCCGTACATGAAGTTGCAACAATAATTACTAATAAGATGATAAATTTCTCAATTTATTAGTCACATTTTTCCCATTCTTTAACAAGCTCTATTAAAACTGCAAGTGATTTTTCCATATCCTGAACACTCACAAATTCTTGTTTAGAATGAAAGGCCATTTCACCTGTAAAAATATTCGGACAAGGTAGTCCCATAAATGAAAGCCTCGACCCATCTGTACCACCCCGAACAGGGATTGAATGTAAGTGTAGCCCACAAGCTAGAATGGCCTTCTCGGCTTTTTGAATAATTTGTGGATGGTTATCAAGCACCACTTTCATATTCTTATACTGTTCTTTTACAGTATACTCATAGGATGCTTTGGGATGACGCTCAAGTACTTTTTTTACAATGGATTCAAGAAGCATTTCATGTTCTATCAAACTCTGTTTTGAAAAATCACGTAGAATGAAATCAATAGTAGCCTTTTCTGCATTGCCGTTTATATCAACTGGATGGAAGAACCCTTCACGACCGGATGTTGTTTCAGGTGATAATGATGTTTTGGGTAACGCATCTAGAAACTCGCCAGCAATTTTAATGGCATTAACCAACTTGCCCTTTGCGTATCCTGGATGAGCACTCACTCCATGAATAACTACCCTTACCCCATCCGCTGAAAAATTCTCCGTTTCTAAAGCCCCAAGTTCTCCTCCGTCGAGGGTATATGCTACCTGCGCACCTAGCTTGTTCATATCAACATGATCCACTCCCCTTCCAACTTCTTCGTCTGGTGTGAACAAAATTTTAATAGGCCCGTGTAAAATAGAAAGATCATTCATCAAGACATGAGCTAACTCCATGATGATGGCAACACCCGATTTATCATCTGCTCCAAGCAATGTTAAACCACTTGCCGTGATGATGTCATCACCAATTTTTTTTTGCAAATAGGGATGATCTTGAATAGAAATAATTTGTTCATGATCATCTGGTAAAACAATAGATTCGCCCTGGTAATTTTCATGTAAAATTGGCTTAACGTCTGTCCCACTGCAGTCAGGTGCCGTGTCAACATGTGCACAAAAACAGACTACAGGAACATCATGATTTGTAGTAGATGGTATTGTAGCATATACATATCCAAATTCATCCAAATGTGCATCTAAGATGCCAATAGCCAAAAGCTCGCTAAGAAGCAAGCGAGATAAATTTTTTTGCTTCTCTGTAGAAGGGAAAGTTATACTATGGGGATCACTCTGTGTATCAATTTTAGCATATCGAATAAACCGCTCAGCAATCTGTTTCATACATTATTATTTTTCAAAAAATCATGACTAAAACTTAGAACTCGTTAACTATATGAATACATAAAATGTTTAAGCAAATCTGTAGCCCCTCAAAAATGATGAGATATCCATTTTTTTCTTCCCTTCTAACTGCAGCTCTAGTACATTGACCCAACCATTTAATGCCCTAAAACGCAAATATGATTTTCCGTCTGTGTCAAAATTTCCAGGAGTGATTGTCGAGTTTGCAACTTCATATGTTGCTTTACATATTTTCAACATCTTACCTTCTAACGATGTAAATGCAGCTGGATAAGGAGAGAGGCCACGAATCAAATTATATACTTCGCTGGCAGAAGATTGCCAATTAATTCGGGCAGTATCAGTCGTCAATTTTGGCGCAATGGGAATAATATCCTTGATATCCCCTTGGGCATCTTGTGGAAGTAGTTTTATACCATTGCCACAATACCCTTCTAACGTTTTATGCATCAAGTTTGCCCCAATCAACTTCATCTCATCATGCAATTCCCCTGCAGTCTCATCACCTCTAATAGGAATTACCTCTTGCAATAAAATATCACCTGTATCAATTTCTTGTTTCAATTTAAAGGTGGTAACGCCAGTTTGCTTTTCTCCATTAATGATTGCCCAATTGATGGGCGCCGCCCCTCGGTAGGAAGGCAATAGTGATCCATGAAGGTTCAACGTTCCCATAGGAGGCATATTCCATACAATTTCAGGAAGCATCCGAAATGCCACAACAACTTGTAAATCGGCCTTCAATCCACTAAGCTCTGCTAGAAAAGTCGGGTCTTTTAATTTAACTGGCTGTAAAACATGGAGATTATGTTCAATAGCATATTTCTTAACCGCACTTTGCGAAAGTTGCATCCCTCTTCCTGCAGGCTTATCCGGTGCAGTAACTACGCCAACGATATTGCATCCTTCCTGGACTAGCTTGTCTAATGTCGCCACCGCAAACTCTGGAGTTCCCATAAAAACAATCCGACAATCTTTTAAAAACGGCATGATGTAAAGGTAGGGAAGAAATTTGTTAGGAGTTGGGAGTTGGGAGTTGGGAGTTGGGAGTTGGGAGTTGGGAGTT
>CANKGM010000004.1 GCA_947481355.1 Chitinophagaceae bacterium | reverse complement strand
TAAGTTGTGGAAGGTTAGGGAAAGCTCAACAATTGGATTGAATCCTGGAAATGAGCCATAACGTGGCCACATTTCTTCAACCATTATTCTACTGTGGCCTGAACCAAACACATGCACCATTCTGCCAGCGAGTATAGATTGGGCAAACCATTCTGCTGCCAACGTGATTTCTTTTTCTTGTGCTTCTATTCGGTCACAAATCAATCTGCCTTTGTTGATATATTCTTTTATTTCACTCATCATCAATGGTTTTTATGTGCTAAAAATGAAAATGCCGCAGCGCCTATTGCGCCTGCTTGTTCGCCGAAGTGTGCTATTTCTAACTGCATGTGATTTTCGCCAATACGCCAATCGTATTCGTTGATAAATTTTTGTAATGGATTAGTTAATATACTTCCAGCCTTTGTAATCCCTCCTGCAAGAATGATTTTTTCGGGAGATAAAATGTTGCCAAGTGATGCAATAGCAACAGCAAGCGACTTTATAGATTTCATCCATACGCTTTTAGCAAATGCATCGTCGTTATTCATCGCTACTATGAGTTCAGCAGTATCAGAAAATTTACCATCTGATCTTTTTTGGATTGAATAATTTCCAATTGCTTCTTCAAGGCTACCAGGCATACCACAGATATCAGGTTCGCCATCAACATTGATTGACATGTGACCAATATGTCCTGCTTTTTGAAATGCTCCTTGGTATATTTTTCCATTAATCAATAACGCGCCTCCAACCCCTGTTCCAATGGTAATGATAACGGCATCATTGCAGTTTTTGGCTGCACCGAAATGGGCTTCTGCTGAAAGCGCTGCAACTGCATCATTTATAACAAATACTTCGCGACCTAAAAATTCACTCCAGTTAAACCCTTCAATTCCATGAAGCCTTCCTGGCATGTATTGAATGCATCTATTGTTTTTGTCTGGAATTCCTGGGGCGGAAAGCCCAATGTAACATTCGCTTTCAATGACATGTTGGTTGAGTTGGTTGAACGCCGATTTTACGCTCTCTTTCCATTGACCATGCTGATCATGGGTTGGTACGATGACCTCATGCAAAGTGTTCCCAGTTTCATCAACTAACACTGCCTTTACGCGAGTTCCCCCTAAATCTATACCAATTGCTTTTGTTACTGATTTCATTCCTTAAAATTGACCTTCGCTAACTGACCAACCACCATCTATCGAAATGTTTTGCCCAGTTATAAAATTTCCTTGATTTGATAACATCAATGCAGCCATACCTGTTAAGTCTTCAGGTTGACCTATTCTTCCCCCTTCTAATGGTTGTTTTGTTTTAATGTATTCCATTATATTTTCATTGCCTAATGCCCTCTTAGACATAGGGCTTTCTACTAGTCCTGGTGAAATAACATTGATACGGATATTGTCCTTTGCGTAATAGGCAGCTGCAGTATGACTAATTGCGATGATGGATGCTTTTGCTGTGCTGTAGGCATGAGTTGAGAAAAAATGCGGAGCAGGTTGATTGGCAAGCACAGAGGATATGTTTACGATTGAACCACCTTTTCCCAATTGAAGAAATGCATTGATGGCTGCTTTATTAGAGAGCATTACACTTGTTAGATTTAGTGTTAATGTTTTATCCCATGCCTCAACAGTCATTTCGTGCAATGGTCCATCACCAAAGCTTCTCCCGCTACCTCCTGCAACATGCAATAATCCATCAAAGCCATTGTATTTTTCTATACAATATTTTATAGCATCCTCTGCAACAGATTCAGTTGTTGCGTCCGCAAAGATAATATGGTTGTTTTCTTGATTAGAGATGATGTCGGCGTTTTCAGGATCCTTTTTGCCCACTGAAATAAGTTGAGCGCCATGACTAATAAAGTAATTCGCTGCTGCAAGTCCGATGCCACTTGTGCCACCTATGATTACAATTTTTTTATTTTGAAGCAGCATATTATTTTAATTTATCAAATGGAATATTCAACACATTGTATTTGTCTACGTTAGGCAAAGAGTAATGCCACCATTCTGTGTCAAATTTTATGAAGCCATTCTTTTCCATGATTTCCCTAAGGAATTCTCTATTCTTTATTTTTTCAGGTGATAGCTTCATGTATCCGTGATGTGCACGTTCTGAAAAATCATCAAATTGCGTTGGCATATCTAATTCATTTCCAGTTTTGATATCGATTAGAGTTAAGTCGATTGCAATACCTCTATTATGTCCACTGCCTTTGGAAGGATTGGCAACATATCGTTCATCGTGAATGAGGTCCCAAAATTGTTGAGTAACAGCAAAAGGTCTATAGGCGTCCCATACTTTTATTCTAATTCCATTCTGTGCTAACTCAATGCTAACTTTTGCTAATGCTTCAGCAGCCTCTTTACGCATAAAAGTGGAACTTAATCCTTTAGGGTAGAGTCTAACTTTTGTAAAGTTATCTGTAGAGGCATATTTAAGATCATATTCAATCGTTGGAATATGTTTCCTAAGTTCAATCATTTCCATACTTGGGTCAGCAGAAATGTCGTGCTTTAATGAGATGATATCAGATGTGATCTTAAGCGTCTGCTCTCCATTTGTTTGTCCAGCTGATGTAAGCATGTTTAGTATAGAAAAAAGAGAAAAAATATATTTCAGCATAATATCTCTGCGTTGTCATCTGTAATGTTGTCTAAGTTAAAGAGATTGCATTTGAAATTCAAGTATACTGGACTTTATTTAGGGTCTAAAATGTCGCAGATTAAAGATTTCTGATACCCGAAATGTTCTTCTTTGCCATTCATTTATACTTAGTTAGCAGTTAAGTGAAAAATGTGCAAAAATGGTGTGATACTATTAATATTTATTTAAGTGCAAAATATTGAAAATCAGTGTTCTAGAGTTTGAGTCTTTGCTCTCATTCAACTTTGATACCTTTGTATGCTATTAAGACAATGTTTGATGAAATTGAATTATTCACGTATTGGATTATTTCTAACGTTAACAACCGTATGCATGTTGATGCATGCAGTGTCATATTCCCAAGGCAAGATTAATTATAGGCATGCAAAACGTGTAAATGTTGCAGTTGGCTTTGCTAGTTTTTATGCAGACAAATTCCAGGGAAGAAAAACAGCTAGCGGGGAAAGATTTAGTCAGAAAAAAATGACCTGCGCTCATAATACATATCCCATGGGCACCAGGATACGTGTAACAAACTTATCAAATCATCGCTCTGTGGTAGTTAAAGTGAATGATCGTTTGAATCATCGCAACTCACGTTTAGTTGACCTTTCTAAGTCTGCTGCTCGAAAGATAGGGTTATCTAAACGTGGTGTTACCAAAGTGAAAGTGGAGCGCCTGCGTTAGCATTAATCAATCTACATTACTATTTTTTGATCAACCAAACTTCATTAACATTCGATTGCTCTCTCCAATTCATGTTGTCTTCATTTATATTATCCCAGGTAATAGTTATTGTTCCGGTTTTATATAAATCTTTTGGTATTGGATATTCCTTGAATTCACCGATTTTTTTGCTGTAGACAGAGGGGGAAACTTTATGTCCGTTAACATTAATGAATGAGTCGCCTTGCCCATTAATTCGAATTGTATATTCCGAACTGGAATCAATTTGGGTATACTCCATTTTCGTTGGCCAACGCATATTAGTTAACCAAGATAATCTTCTTCTACTAAAGCCATTGCTTGCGAAATCATAACCAGGATTTAGGTTTTTCTTTAGTGTTGGATCTATTCTCCAATCTTCTCCTTTCATTTCATGGATTGACTTGCCTATATTACCTACCTCATCATAAAAACTTCCTGGTGATGGATTTTCCCAGTTGGCTATTAATTTGAGGCGAGTTATTTTTTCAATTTCTGATTTCCCTTCAAGATTTTTGAATTCATCTTCATACCACCATGTGTTATTCAATGGTCTATCTAGGAAGTCCAATACAGCGCCTCTTTCAGATCCTGATGCCTGATATTTCGGAACGCTTGTTTGTAAATTGATTGACTGATATAGTGCCTCACAGAGATCAATGATACGTTTATGTACTTGAGGTAAAACAGGGTATTGTTTTGCTTGTGATAGGATTGAAAGGGCAGAATCTATTGCTTTGCTGCTACCTATTTTCTCTGCACTGTTTAACACGGAAACTGTTTCATTTTCCAACGTTGATTCATAGATGAATCGCTTTCGAGTATATTCATCGTAATAGGCTCTTAGTAGATTCATTTGCCAACGCCAATTTGATTGTAATGCTGGATTTTTGGCTTCAAGCATTTTCCATGTTTCCAGTGTACTATGAATAGCACCATTTGCTACAATTGGCCCTTGCCAATTATTCTCTAATGCTATAATCCCATCTGCAGCTGTCTCTGACACAGTACTTCCGAAAAAATAATTACTATACTCTTTTAGGATTTCTCTTTCTCCTGTATTCTTATCCCAACTTTTTACTGTCCATATAATTTTATTTACATCATCATGAACTCCATCCGAGTAGGAAAGAAACCCATCGATATATGATTCGATTGAGTTGTATATAGCTCCATAATGGAATGGTCTTGGGTTAACAGCCTCTCTGCCGAGGGTTAAGTTGAATGCTGGATCCCACCACGGAATCTCAAACTCACAACGTACATTATGCGTAAGATCTGGGTAGTGACGGAGTTTATATTGTATTGGAAGTACTGGTCGAGTTTCTGCAGCGGTTGGACTGCTTGGTCCAGTGATTAATCCGCCAAGCCATACAGGATTATTTTCTTGAATATACTTATAGGTTACCTGACATTGTACTGGTGTGAAGCCTTGTAAGGATAGCCATGTGTTACCTTGTGGATGGTATTTGATTAAGATGGTATATAAGTCCTTAAGCAGAGGTAAAACTTTTTCTGGAGGGTTATCACCTGGGTCGCCACCTGGGAAAAATACACCTGTAATAGTTGCTGATTGTTGGCATATTTTTTCAAATTGATCAAGATAGATTTTCCTTAATACTTGATCTGAAAGGTCGAATTGTGCTGGAATCCACATCCAATAGTCCAATCCATATTTTTTACAGAGTGAACTGATGTATGCATTCATTTCCATGGGATCAACCTTGAAATGTGGACTTTGTTTTTCGTCAAAAATGGGAATGGATTCGATACTGTTTGTTCCAAAGACAATAAGGTCTTTGATATATTGTTCAAATTGTTTTTTGGTCCACCCATCATATGAATTAGCTGTATTTCTATAGCCTAATTGGTGCCCGCGTATTGATTTGTCTGGGGTTGATGAAATTGATAATGCTTTGGATAGGCTGATTGCCCCTGTTTTATATTTCAACTGTCTTAGTAGTTTTCCAATGCCAAATAACAAGCCACGATCATCAAATCCTTCAATGAGTATGACAGTGCGATTTGACTCTTTAAAGTTGGTGATTCTATACGATTCTGGTAAGTTTTGTAAACTAGGTATTGATGGAGTTTTTATACCTAAAGAATTTGCTGTGCTTTTTTTTCTTAATAATATAACATCTCCGGATGAGGGTAATTTTTCTGAGTTTTTTATTTTAATTCCAATTCTGTTGAAGATTTCATCAGTCAAAAGTGCTGTTGCTGCAGCTTCCTGGAATGTCATCTCTTTTTTATCTTGAACGATAGTTATGTTTTTGAGTGCTATTTCTTGTGCAGATGCAAATGAAATATTAAACACGCATAGTACTATGAAAAAACTGATTTGCTTTATTTTGCTAGTATTCATGATAGATATATTATAACTTGATTCTTGTGAGATTACGTTATGTTTAATTTTTGCCTTATATGATTATATTCTCATTGTTTATGCTTTTCAATGTATCGTCTCCAACACCTTGCCTGATTACGTGCATATCTTTAATTAGTTTTTGTGTGAATAGGGCAATGTCAAAACTGTGGAGGATGATGTTTGCTCCCTCGTTGACCCATTTGATTTGGCGATCAGGTGATTGCGAAAAATGTATTCCGATTGATAATCCCTTTTTTCTTGTTTTTTCAATAATTTCTTTTACAGCGGCTTCGAATAATGGGTTGTCATATTCTTCTGGTAGACCAAGGCTAACAGATAAATCGTGTGGACCAATAAATACAGCGTCTAACCCTTCAACAGATAAAATGGAATCTAAGTTTTCAATTGCTTTTACACTTTCAATATTGGCAATGCAAAGGAGCTCTTGGCTTAGTTTATCTAAATAGGTTTTAAGTTTTTCGCTTGCTTTTTCTTTTCCCTCTATGAGTTGATTAAGGGTATGGCCTTTCAGTGGCTTATATTTTACGGCGCCTACTAATTGTCTTGCTTGACCATCATTTTCTATGTATGGCGCTACGATGCCAATAGCACCGGCATCAACCGCCATAGAAGCTAGGTTTGGGTCTGCGTATGAAATTCTAACAATAGGGGCGATGCCCATAGCTTTTAATAATTCACATGTTCTGGCCATCTCTGCACGATTCATTGAAATATGCTCAGTATCGATGAATGCAAAATCGAGATCTGCTTTTTTCAAGCTTGATGCCCATGCGTGCGTCAGTGCAGTATAACCAGTTCCGTAAATCAGTTGACCGGCTTTTATTTTTTCCTTCAGCATTTTGTTGTGTTTTGTTGTAATTGATTTTGAAGATAATTAAACAATTTCAACATGCAATAACTCTGCTAAAAGAACAAATTGAGAATTTGTTATTAGATTAGGCGGGTTCTATTGATCCTTACGTTTGAACATTCTTTTAATGAATCCGCTTCTTCTTTTTCTAGTAGTGTCGCTATTCGATTGGATGTCTGGTTCTTTATTCGGATTGGTATTATTTTTTTGTAAATCAATCTCTTCGTTTGGATCTTCAAATTTTTGAGATTCAGTTACTATTTTTTCAGATCCATCACTGATGGGAATTTCAATTGCTTTCCCATCAATGGGTATTCCCTCTGAAGGAATTGCTTCATCGGATGTATTTATTTGTTGATAATCGAATAGAATATCATTTTGCATACTCGCTGGTGCAACGAATCTTGCAGACGGATCAATATTTAATGTTTTGTCGTTGAAGACCTGTTGATAGTAATATGCCCATGCTGGCATTGCCATTTGAGAACCTCCTGATGTATAGAGCATTTTTAAAAAAGGGTCATCGCATCCAACCCATACACCGGAAAGTAATTGCGGACTGAAGCCGATAAACCATCCATCTGCATTATCATTGGTAGTACCAGTTTTCCCTGCTACTTCGTTAGAAATGCCATAGGCTCCACGCATAGCGCGTCCTGTTCCAAAGTTGACAACACCTTGTAGCATGGTGGTCATGATATAGGCTTCTGTTTCGCTAATAACCTCCTTGGTTTCTGCTCTAAAGTTAGCAAGGACATTTCCATTTCTGTCTTCAATTCTACTTATGAAATAGGGCTTTACATTAAATCCTCTTCCGGGAAACATAGTATATGCTTGTACCATTTCAAAGAGAGAAAGATCGGCTGAGCCGAGTGCAATGGATGGATATGGTGGTATGGGTGTTCTGATTCCACATTCTTGGGCAAACGATATAGTTTTATCTACTCCTAACGTATTTATTAAATAGACTGCACCTGGATTTTGTGAGAAAGCTAAGCAAAGGGCCATAGGTCCACCGTTTCCAGTTATCATTTTTCCCCCCATGTCTATCGGTCCATTGGGTAATATTGTTTCTGGCTTAAACCCGTTCTTTACTCCAAGGGTATATAGAATTGGTTTGAAGGTTGATCCTACTTGACGTTTGGTTTTGAAATTTGCGTGGTCGAATTTGAATCGCTTGAAATTGCTTCCGCCAACCCATGCTTTTATTTCTCCTGTCATTGGGTCTACAGAGAGCAATCCAATCTGCATAATTTGTTTATGATATCGGATTGAGTCTAGTGGACTCATAATGGTATCTTTCTCACGTTTTTCATTCCAAGCAAAAATTTTCATGGAGACTGGTTCCATAAATGATTTTCTTATTTCTTCTTCTCCCACTCCATCCTCTTGCATGTTTTTCCATCGATCTGTTTGCCTAATGCTGTTTTCTAGTACTACCTTTCCCTCTTTACTTTTCCAAACTGAGCCATCTTTAATGTTTTGTTGTGAGTTGAATACCTTTTGCAGATTTTGCATATGTCTGTATACAGCTATTTCTGCATATTCTTGCATTCTCGGGTTTATGGTTGTATAAATTTTTAAGCCATCTTTATAAATGTTATACGGCTCACCAGTGTTTGGGTTTATATTTTCTTTGCACCAATTTTTGATATCTTCTCTCATTACTTCCCTCAGGTATGGAGCCATCCCAGAATTTTCGTCGAGTTTCATGTATTTTAATTCAATGGGCTGTATTTTTAGTGACTTGGCTTTTTCTTTATCAAGAAAATTATTTCGAACCATTTGTTCTAGTACCGTGTTTCGGCGTGCCATGGCGGCTTTGGGATTTCTTCTTGGATTATAGCGGGTGCTACCTTTTAGTAATCCTACAAGCACGGCTGATTCTTCTACTGAAAGTTGTCCTGGTTCTTTTTGAAAATATGTTTTGGCTGCATTTCTAATGCCATAGGTCTCATCTCCATAGTTAACCATATTGAGGTAAAGTGTAATAATCTCTTCCTTGGTAAAATTCCGTTCAAGTCTAATCGCAACAATCCACTCTTTTAATTTTTCAATCATACGCATGACACTCTTTCGGCTCTCTTGACCTAGTAATGCTTTTGCGGTTTGTTGAGTAATGGTGCTCGCACCTCCTTCGCTTCCAAGAAAAATAATGGCCCGCATTAGACTCTTAATGTCAATGCCAGAGTGCTGATAAAAACGTTCGTCTTCTGTTGCTATCAGGGCTTGAATGATATTTTGAGATATGTCTTGGTATTTTACGTTAATTCTATCCTTTTGATAAAATTTGCCCATTAGCGTGCCATCATCTGCGTAAATTTCAGATGAAGACATCATTGAAGGATTTTGTAATTCCTGTATTGACGGGAGCTTTCCAAAAAGACCTGCATAAATCAATAGAATCAATAATACAACGGCTCCCCAGGAGCAGAAGAATACTTTCCAAAAAACGCGAACTGGTTTTGACGTTTTTGGGTTTATTTCAGAAGGCTCTCTCATAGGGTAAAGCTAAATAAAACGAATGTCTTTACAGATAAGGAAACCTTAAAATTTTCCAGGTAATTGTTGTCGGATAAATTGTACATAGGGGGCTAGCTTATGCTCTGTCATCATGAGTTTAAAATTAGCAGGAGAAATCAATAGGAGGCTGTATTTATCCGCAGGGAGCCATGGGAAAATTTCTTTTGGACCAAGCTGTTTTACATTGTTGATGTAATCAATTGCAGCATTGACATGTGCAAATTCCGACAGGCTTATGAAATTTAAGTCTTCTATTTTATCTTGGCTGAGTAGGAGTGACTGATAGTCGGTATTTCGGCTGTTGTATATGTTAAGCGCCCTTTTGGCCTCATTTATGTATACATTATCAACATTTTTTAGCAAGAGTAATACCATTTGTTTTTCATTCACATCAAATTGGTAGCCACCTTGTTTTATTTCTGGCAGGCTTATTTTCAATGCCGTCGAATCGAGTTTTATGCTTTCTTTTGGCGAAGCTTGTATAATAGCTATTGGCGCTTTTTCTATTTTTATTGTTTCTACCTTTTGGCGAGTTGATGGCCCGTCGTCAACCCATTCAACCGTGTCCTCTTTCAGCCGAATTGTGTTCATCTTGGTTAATTCTTCCTCAATGTCTGTTCTGCGATTGAGAACGTCTGCGATTATGCCTGCTTTGTTTGCTAGGGGTGATTTTGGATAAAGTGCTGGAATTCTATTTAGTGTAAGAATAGCTAAACTGTCTTGCTTTTGTTTGATATAATAAATGGCTTCTATATAGAGTAGCTGAGGGCTCCACAAGTTTTCTCCAAATGCTGAGTCGGCTCTTTTTTTATTTTCTAGGGCTTCTTTGAATTTTCCAGATAAAAAAAGATCATAAATTCGCTCGTACTCTTTTGTTGCTTTTGCATTTTTATCATTTTCGGATTTTGCAGCACGATTAGGGTCTATTAATAAGGTATTTAATTTGCTACTAGGGAAATTATTGTTTAGTTGATTTTGATAATAAATTGCTTTTGCGTTTTGTCCATTTTGCTTGTAGCAGTAGGATAAATCAAATAAGATTTGTTCAAGATCATCCGTTTTTGGATTATCGATAATTAATTTTTCATTCCATAGGATTGATTCAGTACAGTCGCCTAGCTTATTCTTATATATTTTGCCTAATTCTTTGTAGGCTGAGTGCTTTCTGTTGTTTGACTGTGATAGCTTTTCTGCTGTTATTGGTAAGTTTTCCATTAATCCCTCAATGGTGAGTGGACTACTAGAAGATACACTATCTCCTGTGTTTTGATCTGTAGCTAGACTATTTTTATTTTGAGTTGACTTAATTGATCCACTTTGAGCGGCACTTCTTCTCCAATTGTCCTCATTAGCTCTTTCTCCCCATGTTGATTTAAACGAAATACTTCCTTGTGCTTTCAACAATGGGTTGTTGAAATACCATTCACCTTGTTTCGCATCATTTGCGAAGAGGCTTCCCGAGGTAGGGTCTAGGATGGATTTTTTCTGCAAAGAGGGTGCGCCTGATTTCCCTTGTTCATCGATTGTACCTCTTTCTTTTTTGATTTTTTTTAGTTCGTCGCGCAGGTAGGCATTTCGATCTGTTTCAGATAGAGAGGCTATTTTCTGAAGGCTATCTTCTGTTGTAGCAATTTTTAAAAATTTAACCAAGTTTCCAACAATCGATTTTTTTATACGCATATCATCGGAAGCATTGATGCTTTCAGTTTTAATGCTGTCGTAGTATGTTTTTGCGAGACTGTAATTTTTTTGATTAAACGCTATTTCTGCAATTTCTATGTTGTTTTTATTCTTTAGGTCTGGGTCGATTTGGTTATAAATGTTGCTTTTTATATATAGCAGAATTGCGGGAGTTAAATTATTACGTTTTTTTTCAAGGAATGCAGCTGATGCATAGATTATGGGTTTGTATGAATTGTATTTTTCACGCTCACCCATTTTCAAAAGAGCTTGAATATTGGATTCGATTTTTTTATTTTCATCTATGCCTCCTGCAGAAATTCCGATTTGTTGAATTCTAGCAAATACATCCATTATTGGATCTAAAGTGAGTGAAATGGACTTATCAAAAAAACGATCTGCTAATTGTTCATTGCCTTTTTTCGCATGGAGTTGGGCAATCAAAAAACACCTTCTTGCTTTTTCGCTATTGTCTCGGCATGTTGCCAATGATTGATCTAAGTAGTAAGCGGCTGAATCATATTGTGATTGTGTGTAAAACCAATATCCTTTTTGTTCTGCCAAATATGGAATTAATCTTTTTGGGAATTGATTATCACGGTATAGCGTTTCTATGAGTCCTTTAGCATCGTCAGTATTTTTCATTTCAATCAATGTCCTTACAATCCATACAAGCGTTTCGTTTCGGACATCATTATGATTGAAAATATTGCCAACCCCTTGTTTCTCTTTTGATGATATAGTGTAAACATTTCCGCTGTTATTTCTATTGCTTCCAATTGATTTTTCATATCCTAATTCATCTTTGCTTCGAGGCTGGAAGGTGTAGTTGATGTATTGAAAAACATCGTATGCTGAATCAAATTTTTTCTGATAGAAATAGGATTGTCCCATCAAAAAATACAGGTTGTCAACCCAATCATTTCTTAAGTCATGGAGGAGGATGCCATTATTGCATTTTATGATTACTGAGTCCAGTTCTTCTTTTTGACGCGATGTTTGGTCTAGGCTATAATTATAAACTGGAATTAAATTGCTGAATGTGTCTTTAAAGGATTTTTGAGCTGAAGCTAAAACTCCGTTGATTTTATTATTGGCGTTAAAATAAAAATTATAATGGGTAACGATGTTTTGTTTCAGCTTTTTGACGGGGCTAATTTTACCCTCAGGGGTATTTTCAGAGGGAAGCTTTCGGTTCTCGTAGGTTTTTGGCTTTTTTAAATCAAATGTGATATTTCCTTGACCTAATACCTGTTGGAAACTAAAAAAGCATGACATAGTCATGATGCATGAAAGCAGTGCAATGGCATAAGGACTTTTTCTATTGTTCACAGGGTGTAAAACTACATTTTATCCGGATATTTTAAAAATGCTATATTTTATAATTAACAGTAACTTTGACTTTTAATTTTTATAATATTTATGGCATGAGTTTGACTAAAGAAAAGCCATCTAAGGTCAGAAAACTTTATAACCGTTTTCGATTGATTATAATTGACGACCACACTTATGAAGAATTGCTTGCTTTTAAACTTACCAAGCTTAGAGTCTATGTAGTTTCCTGTTTGATATTTGTTGTCTTGCTAGGAATTAACACTTCATTATTTGTTTTTACACCTCTGAAGTATTATATCCCTGGTTTTGGTAGTGAATCAGAGCGCAAGGAGTTGACTAAGTTGAAACTTCGTGTTGATTCTTTGGAAAAGCAAATCTTATTTAGAGAAACCTATTGGAATAATGTTAGAAATATTTTGCAAGGGAATTCAAAGTTAAATATGGACACTTCAGTTATTTCTATACCGGATTTGGAAGAAGTTAAGTATTGATTTTTGGGGTAATAATTTAAAATTGTTTTAATAGAAATGAGAGATAAGTTTTCTGGTCAACAATTTATTGGCTTAGCTTCACAATTCTTTATCATAATTGGTCTTTCTTTGGCATTGGGTTGGAAGATTGATTCATGGCTTCACTTTAAATCGCCCTGGTTAATTTGGATTTTACCATTAATTATGATTGTGGGGCTTCTTATCAAATTGATTATTGAGACAACAAAAAAAAGATGAAATGACTATACGGAAAGCATTGTTGCCTATACTAGGTTTGTTTATCGCAGTAAATTTTTTCTGTATGTATTTTACCCAATGGCTAACTAATTTAGATGTCGATGTTCATGTGCTTAGGACTGGCAATATAATTGTTTGTGCTCTTACATTAGTTTCATTTTATATGCTGTATAGGGGTCTTAAAGCTAAATCTACAACTGGTTTTTTGTCCTCTGTATATGGGTCATTCATTATTAAATTAATTATTGCAGGTATCATTATTGTTGTTTACTCAAAGGCTTCAAATGGCAAGATGAATATGCCTGCTGTTTTTGCCTGCATGTTTCTCTATCTTTTTTATATGTTTATCGAATTACGAGGCTTACTATTGTTTGTCAAGAATAAATAATATGTCAAAGCAGGAAGCGCCCCTGAATTCCCTTAGTGATTTTTTGCCCCCAGGATCCTTTTCCTTGGTAGAGCCATTTCTCTTGAATTTTAAAGTTCATCTTACCATAACCCGTTCTCGTAAGACGGTATTGGGAGATTACCGTAATGCTCATTCAGGTAAAGCTCATCGCATTACCGTCAATGGAAATTTAAATCAGTATGCTTTTCTAATTACCTTATTGCATGAGTTAGCTCACTTAATTACATTTAGTCGGTTTGGAAATCGTGTTGCTTCGCATGGTAAGGAATGGAAACAACAATTTTCTGAGCTGCTAAAGCATTTTTTACAATCCTCTCTTTTCCCGAAAGATATCCATCAGCAGCTTTTATCTTCTTTGAGTAATCCTGCAGCGAGTTCTTGCGCTGATGTTGGGTTAATGAGAGTGCTTCGTAAATATGATGTTGCATCTGAAGGAAAATGTTTGGTAGAGGAGCTTAGTGAGGGGGAGTGTTTTACATTAACTAATGGAAGGGTTTTTAAGGTTGGACAAAAGCTCAGAAAAAGAATTCAAGCGCTTGAGATATCGACAGGTAAAGTGTATCTTTTTAGTCCTGTGTACGAAGTGCTAAAAAGGGATGATTTATAATTCGCGACTCATCCATACAGAGCAGCCATGATGCCCTGTATTTCCTAGAGGGCCATTTAGGTATGTGAAATTAAATTTTTCGTAAACAGAAATGGCTCGTTTTAATTCCGGCAAGGTTTCAAGATAAATATTATTAAACCCGTTTTGTTTAGCTGCTTCGAGGCATTTGTTCATTAGTGCTGAACCTATTCCAGTTTGTCTCGCCGCTGGCAAGAGATACATCTTTACTAATTCACAAGTATCTTGGGGAAGTCCATCGCTAGGAAAAAGACCTGCACCTCCTACAATTTTACGATCTAATTCAGCAACGAAATAAACTGATTGTGGGTTATTGAATAATTCATAGAGATGATCTGTAGACTCATCGTAGTATACTGTGCCGGGTTTATCTGCACCAAATTCTGTTAAACAGCTTCTGATGATAGTTGCTAATGTAGAATTGTCCTGCTTAGTTATTTTTCTTATAGTAATCATAAAAGAATACTGTACAATCTATAAATCTACAGTAGTGCGAAGATAATACTAAGGCATTATTTAATTCAATGAAGAGTCTTTTCTTGTCATTTGATCCATCACGTCTAAATGTGGCAGCGTAATTACCGACAAAAAAATAAAAACCATAGGGAGGGGATCCCATGTTAAATTGATTTTATTCCAAATGGCAAATCCTATTACAAAAGCAACACCTGCCAGAATACTCATTGGGAGTGATTTGACCCACATTATCAAGGGATTTTTAATAATTAGGGTTTCTTTCATATTCAGAAAATTGAAAATGAGTTCGAATGATCTTACCGCATGCCATCCTCCAAAATACAGTGCGAATGCGGGAAGTAGCGGGAGGTATATTGAAATTACTAGGATGATAACTAGGTTAGCTAATCGTGTTATGGGAATTTGCAGTTGATTTGTGATGTAAGCGCTACCGAGTAGGATCATGTTAAGTATAGCAGAAGAAATTAAAATGATTTTATAATGATCTATACATGCTTGCCATAGATGCATAACTTGATCTGAGTTATTTGAAATTCTATACAATACTACTGTTGTTTCATTTTGATGCATCAATAAAATCAGCAGTAATACAAAGACTCCCCAACTAAATCGAGAAATGGAAAGAAATATTTTTTGATTGGAGTAGGTGATATCTGTTTCGCCAAAATGCCAAGCTGAAATGAGGATGAAAATTAGTAGACTAAAAGCCGGGAAGCTTATCCAACAAATCGAGTAAATGGAGATGGCTAAAATGTATCGTTTTAAAAAAAGAGGAAGTGTGAATTTTTTTTTCTTAAGGGTAGCTGTGTTTTTTGCAATAACATGATCGAGCCCCCCATGCGGAATCCCTGTCATGAGTAACATAAAAACGAAATAGCTAATCTGAAAAGAGGAGCTTAGTGTACCTAAGAAGGTTTGATAAATCAGCATGAGAATACCAACCACAACGTTCAGCCATGATAGGATGGCAAATGACTTTTTATAGTTGGTAGAATCTGTCATCTGGTTCAAATTAATATCCCATTTAAATGAAAGGCCTATGTGAGATACATAGGCCTTTACATTATAGTGAGCTTTTTTTATTTTGATTCAGAACGGCTAAGTGAATAGATCACAAGGCCAAAACCGATTTTGTTAACGGCATCACCAATGTTATAGATGATGTCCATGTTAAGACCACCTATTCCAAGTGATTCTGCAGACATTCCGAAAAGTCCACCAGGTGTTCCAACTATGTATCCTAGAGGATAGATTGCCCATCCAACCAATACGAACCAACCTAGTGTTTTGTTTGCCTTTGCCACTGCAGGAGAAGCAGCTGTAGCCAATTTAGCTACATCGCCAAACCATACCAAGTAAACAATATAGAAATAGGCTAAACCACTAATTACACCCCACATAACACTGCTGTCTCTGTAGATGGTTTCTCCAAAATAGCCTGTTACAAGCATTACAACTGAAGCAAAAATTAATTTCCAAAGAAGGCCAGTTGTACCACCTGCTTTTTTTGTGATGAGGTAAAACTCAACACACATCAATGGAACGGTTAATGTCCAGTCTACATAACGGAAGAAGGTAGGTGAATCTCCTGTTTCGAGGTTATAGCCCCTCATGTAGTAATAGTGAACAGCTGCAATGAATGTGATCAAGCCTGAGACAAGAACCGACGTACGCCAAGCCTTATCTGTGTTGTTCAATTCAAAGAAGAAGAAAACTGATGCGGCCATCATGGCCATTGTGCCGATGAAAAAAGTGAATGCGACGTAGTTGTTGGCAGCAACTGCTGTCTCAAGAAAAAGTGGACTCATTGTGTATGGTTTTGGTTAAGAAATGACAAGCGTTGAAAATGATATGGAGGTTCTATAACTTTATTTTGGATAAATAGTTTTAAGAAATAATAACTTTTTTTAATTTGTTTAATTTTATTTGATCAAGAGGCCTTAACAGTTAAACACATGAATTTGTGTAATTATAATTTATTAGTGTTGTTTCATAAATATTTATTAGTTCAAATCTAAATGCAGGTATACATTGTTCTATAGTTTACATATATAGTTGTTAAAGAGCAATCAGTTACTATACAACCTAAAAAGATTGTTATGTAGAATGAGGTGCTCTATGGTTTACAACGGCAGCTTGGTAAAATAAGGATTGGACTCAATACAAATAGGGTAGGGTGAGATTTAGGGTCTCCACAATTTCTGTGTTCACTCGATTTGCTATCTTAGGGTGCTATGTTCACTGAGTCATTGTCGCTGTATAAATATACTATTTTTTGTATAAAATACCTATGCTAGTGATATATTTTATTCACATGTCTAAAAAGCTGATAATCAATTTGAATTAACCAAAATGTTGATAATCTCTTGCTTCGCGATAGAATAATTTGGTTGGATAAGGGTTGACTTTTTTGTCTTTTTCATCAATTCTGCCATTTTTTTTGGCATGGCAACTTTCTGATTGATGATTTTTTCAACCACTGGTGCAAACTTTAGTGGGTGTGCTGTTCCTAGTATAATGCCTTTGTCATGCTGGTGTTCATTTTGCCAAGCATTCATTGCTGCATACGCCACTGCAGTATGTGGATCTAGCAAGATGTGATTCTTTTTATAGAGGTTTGCAATGATTGCTGCTGTTTCTTCATCTGAAAATGAATAGCTGGCAATGTGTTTTTTAATCAATTGATAATCTCCATTAAATAATTCAAGTATTCGAATGAAGTTACTTGGGTTGCCCACATCCATAGCATTTGAAATTGTTTGTACAGAGTCCAATGGATTGTACACACCTGTTTCGATGTATCTACTAAATACATCATTCGTATTGCAAGCAGCAATAAATTGTTTTACGGGTAGACCTGAACGTTGTGCAACAAGGCCTGCACATATATTTCCAAAGTTTCCGCTAGGGACTGAAATGACTGGGGCGGATTTTTCTTTCCATTGTGCTATTGCTAAGGCATAGTAGACTTGTTGAGAAAGCCATCGTGAAATGTTGATTGAATTCGCAGAAGTTAGCATGCCGTAGTTATGCAATTCACTATCTGCAAATGCCATTTTAACTAAGCGCTGGCAGTCGTCGAAATCTCCTTCAACTTCAAGGGCATGAATATTTCCACCAAGGGCTGTCAATTGTTTTTCTTGTACTTCGCTCACTTTTCCGGATGGATAAAGGATGATGACTTCAGTTCCTGGTACATTGTAAAAGCCATCCGCAACTGCTCCCCCAGTGTCACCGCTTGTTGCCACTAAGATGATGATCTTTTCATTTTTCTCTCGTGCAAAGTATCCAATGCAGCGGCTTAGAAAACGGGCACCAAGGTCTTTGAATGCTAGCGTAGGTCCATGGAATAATTCAAGGCAATATGTATTGTCATCAATTTTTGTTAGCGGGAAATCAAAGGCCAATGTTTCTCGCATGATTTCCATCAAGACATTATCTGGAATAGTATTTCCAACATAAGGTCGCATGATTTCAAATCCAATGGTTGCTTTGTCTAATTGACTTAGGTTGTTGATAAAATCTTTGCTCCAGGTTGGAATGTATTCAGGGAAGTACAATCCTTTATCAGGGGCTAATCCATTGATGGTTGCGGTTTTGAAATCAACTGTAGGAGAAACCTTATTAATACTATAGTAATTCATGCGCACTAATTAGAGGGTGGTGATGCCTTTTGTATTTAGTTTGGTTACGTAGGTTTTAAATTCAATACCAACCCTAGTGTAAATATTTTTCATGATTTCTTCAACAATCAAAGCCGTCTCTTGCGTTCTATTCAGCATGAAGATGGAAGGTCCGCTTCCAGATATACCTCCTCCAAGCGCACCTGCTTCGATGCATTTGGCTTTGACCTCATCAAATGCAGGAATTAATATGCTCCTAACCGGTTCAATGATGACATCTTCGAGTGATCGTCCAATCAACTCATAATCTTTTTGCATAAGTCCTGCTACTAATCCCGCTATATTTCCCCACTGGCGAATTGCTTTTTTTAATGAGATGTCTTCTTTCAAAATTTGTCTTGCGTCAGAAGTCTTTACTTCAATTTGAGGATGCACAACAGTTATGAATAACTCTGGCGCATCTATTTTAATGATATCAAGTGGATGAATAGAACGTATCAGTGTAACACCTCCAAGAAGGCAAGGGGTAATATTATCAGCGTGTTTTACGCCACTCGCTACTTTCTCCCCATTCATTGCAAACCTGATCAAGTCGTCGTTTGAAAAAGCATTTTCTATCAACTTGTTTGCTGCATATACAGCGCCTGCAGCACTTGCAGCACTAGAGCCTAAGCCGCTTCCTGGTTTAATTCTTTTATCTATCGTTAACTCAAACCCAAGTTTAGTTTCATATGCTTCCATTAGTGCCAATAAGGCTGCACCTGCTACATTGTCTTCAGGTTTTTCTGTTAGTCCATATTCGTCAACGTGCTTTATCGTTAACCCTGGAGCATCCTTGCGTGTCAGCGTCATGACGTCATAGGGTTCTTCAAGGGCTAAGCCGAGGATGTCGAATCCGCAAACAAGGTTTGCAATCGTGGCAGGTGATTTAATGGTGATTGTCTTTTCCATAGAAGAATATTAGTTATTGATCGAGCGAAGGATATCTGCAAATACACCACTAGCTGTTACTTCTGCGCCAGCACCAGCCCCTTTAACGACAAGTGGTTGATCGCTGTATCGCTCTGTATTAAATAAGACGATATTATCTTTTCCGTATAAATGGAACATTTCACTTTCTCCTTGAATGTGTTGTAAGCCGACAGATGCTTTACCATCTTTGTACGATGCAACGAATTTTAGTTTTGCATTGTTTTTATTGGCAGCTTCATATAGAGCTGCAAAATGGTTCTCGTGTACTTCAAGTTCTTTGTAAAAATCGTCGACACTTCCATTCATGCATGATTCAGGTAAGAAAGAATTGCATGCAATGTCTTCCATTTCTAATTTAATGCCAGACTCTCGTACTAAGATCATGATTTTTCTCATTACATCCATCCCGCTTAAGTCTAGTCTCGGATCCGGTTCTGTATAGCCTTCATTCTGTGCTTGTTTTACCACTTTGGCAAACGATCTGCTGGTGTCATAATTATTGAATACAAAATTGAGTGTCCCACTTAATACAGCATCTATTTTATTTATCTTGTCACCACTTCTCGTCAAATCATTTAAAGTTCCAATGATTGGAAGCGCTGCCCCTACATTGGTTTCGAAAAGAAATTTACAGTTATAGGATACTGCCATTTCTTTAAGGGACTTGTAGATATCGTACTTACTCGATGCGGCTATTTTGTTACATGCCACAACTGACATGCTTTTTTTAAGAGCCGCTTCGTATAGTTCTGGGATGCTTGCATTGGCCGTCATGTCTACTAATACACTATTTCGCAAGTTCATGCTGGTCATGCTTTGCACAAATGAGGTTGGATTTGCTTTGTCAGCTTTTTCTAAAATGCTTTCCCACTCCGTTGAGGAAATTCCTTTTTCGGAAATGATCATTTTTCTACTGTTGCACAGTCCAATGATATTTATTTTAAGGCGTTGAATAGCTTCAATCTTATCCGCTTGTAAAGAAATTTGTCGAATTAATTTTTTTCCAACATTTCCAGTACCAATGATGAAAAGGTTTAGTTCTTTTTTTGTGTTTTCAAAAAAAGCTTCGTGAAGAACGTTCAAAGCCTTTCTGCTTTCAGTTGTTTTAATGACAGTCGAAATGTTTCTTTCATTAGATCCCTGTGCAATCGCGCGAATATTAATGCCGTTTCTTCCTAAGGCAGAGAACATCCTTCCGCTTATACCGGGATGGCTTTTCATTTTATCGCCAACAAGTCCAAGGATAGAGAGATCTTCTTCCACTAGAATGGGCTTGATGATTCCTGTGGAAATTTCTTCTTTAAAAGTATCGCTTAGTGTTTTTAAAGCGAGTGTTGAATTGTTATGATTTACTCCCACGCAAATTGAATGTTCTGATGCGCCTTGTGTTATGAGGATTATATTTATGCCGGCATCGTTTAACGAACTGAACATTTTTTTAGAAAATCCGGGAACACCAATCATGCCGCTACCTTCTACGTTGACCAGTGATATATTGGTTAGGTTAGAAATTCCTTTAATGATTTCATCCGTATGAACTTCTTCGTTTGAGATGGTTGTGCCTTCACGTTCTGGAGACTCAATTGATTTTATATGGATTGGCAATCCTTTCTTAAGAATCAATTCCATCGCAGGAGGATAGAAGATAGTCGCTTCAAAATGCGACAACTCCATCGCCTCTTCATAGTTGATTTGTTTAATGGTGCGGGCATTGTTCACTAGCGCAGGATCTGCTGTCATCATCCCTACAGATAGTGTCCATATTTCCAATGCCGATGCGTCTAGTAAGGTAGATAATACTGAAGCGCTTATGTCTGCTCCTCCTTTTCCTAGGTGTACATTGCTATCCGTCATTGACTTAGCAATCGCGCCTGGTAAAATGATGGCTTGTAAACCATTTTCAAATTTTAAAGTGTTGAGGTTTTTAGCCGTTGATATGTTATCCAGCAATTTTATTTTTTGGCTATTTCCAAAAACAAGGTACTCTCTCGCATCAACCCAACTTGAATGGATGCCTTCCGACTTTATGCATGCTGCTAATAGGTAAGAGCTAAGAATGGATCCATAGCATCGAATGCTTTCTATGGCACTTTCTGGACTTTCTCCAAGAAGTGAGATCCCCTTATATAAATTGTCAATTTCATTAAATCGTTGTTTCAAGAAACTTAATACACTACTTTGTTCTTGCACTGGAATGAGTGCCCTAGCAAAATCCAAGTGTTCAGTTTCAAGGCTCGATAGTAAGTCTAGGTAAGTAGCATTTTTTTGAACTGCTAATGCCGCTATACTGATTAGGCTTTCTTCTGTAGTTTGGTTAGATGGTATAATGATGGCAAGAGTATCTTTTTTGGCCTGGTTGGTAATGATTTCAACGGCTTTTTTGTATCCTTCTTTGTTTGAAAACAGATTGCCTTCGAATTTTAAAACTTTCATGATGTTTAAGATATTGTATGATGGATTTTTCAGAATCCTGATTATGTTTTAGCAAATGCCCTTTGGTAATATGGAATTATTAAACCCTAACGGGTTGTTGTAGTGAACGTGGCAGTTGTTACAGTTATTGTCTGTAATGGGAATAATGTAATATATGGGTATCTTCCTGCCATGGTTTTGATGTTCAAAGTTAAGGAGAAAGAGGTATTTGCGATTTTTTTTTTATTTTTACTCGATTGCCTGCCCTAAATCATTAATATAATATCATGTATCAATCGTCAGCAGTGGAAATGCGGAAATTTAACAGCGAGGTGGGCATTAAGTTTCAACTCTATAATAGCCTATTTACATCCCTTCCCTTTCATAAAATTGAAAAGACAGGCATTCTACTTTCTTTACTTCAATCCAATTGCGAAGAAGGATTTAAAAAGAAGATGAGTCCTGTTGAAATCCTAGCTGATTTCTTTGCTCGTCACACTACCTATACCAACGAACAGCAACAGCTTGACTTGCTCTTCAGGGTTGTTCAATATGTGGAGCGTCAAGTAGTCCTTTTTGACGCCTTAGAGGATGCAGCGTTTCCCCGGTTGAATGACATGAAGGGGTTAGGTACACTAAAGCATCTTGAAGGCGAAGTGGGGCAGCATGATAAAGGATTGGCATTACAGAAAAAACTAAAAGAATTTGCTGTTCGTTTAGTGCTCACTGCACATCCTACTCAGTTCTACCCAGGATCCGTGTTGGGTATTATTAATGATTTGTCCAAGGCCATCGCAGAAAATGATTTAAATCAAATCAATATCTTCCTTCAGCAATTAGGTAAAACACCATTTTTTAATAAGAAAAAGCCTACTCCATTCGATGAGGCAATTAGTCTTGTATGGTATCTTGAAAATGTATTTTATGCCGCGAGTGGAAAGATTGTGTCAACATTAAAGAATCAATACCCTGATTCATTCGATCCATCTAATCCGATAATCACCATGGGTTTTTGGCCTGGTGGTGATCGCGATGGAAATCCATTCGTTACCAGTGATATTACTTTGAATGTGGCTGAAGCGCTTCGCGGCAGTATTATAAAATGTTATTATCTCGATATTAGAAAACTGAGGAGAAGATTGACGTTTGAAGGGGTTGATGGCAAGCTGCTTGATCTAGAAAAAAAGCTATACAATAACATTTTCATTCCAGGTCAGCGAACCAACCTTTCCAAAGAAGAGATTTTAAAAACATTACAAGAAATTAGGGAAACAATTGTATATAACCACAATAGCCTCTTCTTGAATTTAGTCGACGGATTAATTAGCAGAGTCCAGCTTTTTGGATTGCATTTTGCATCTTTGGATATTCGTCAAGATAGCGCAGTCCATACTAAAGTGATTAAAGAACTTTCTACCCATGTAAATATAGGTAACGTTGCTTATGTTGATATGACTGATGAAGAAAAAATCAAATGGCTTTCTACATTGAATACAACTGTCGAGCTAACGCCTGAAATGGATTCTATTGTGTCTGATACTTTACAATCTGTAAAAAGCATAAAAGATATTCAAAGCTTTAATGGAAAGGCAGGTTGTGAACGTTATATCATCAGTCAGTGTAATAGTGCTGTTAATATTCTAGAAGTATTTGGACTTTTTGTATTTGGTGGTTGGAAAAGAGATGCTATTTCGGTAGATATCATTCCCCTTTTTGAAACGATTGACGACTTGAAAAAGGCAGCAAAAGTGATGAGTGAATTATATAGTTTCCCATTATATAAGGATCATTTAAAGCGACGAGGTCAACGTCAGACTGTAATGCTTGGTTTTAGCGATGGAACAAAAGATGGTGGGTACATGATGGCAAACTACAGTATTTACAAAGCAAAGCAAGAATTGACATCTGTCTCAGCAAAATTTGGTATTGATATTATCTTTTTTGATGGCAGGGGAGGCCCTCCTGCAAGAGGTGGAGGAAAGACGCATAAGTTTTATGCTTCCATGGGTAGTGATATCGCTAATAAAGAGATACAGTTGACTGTTCAAGGACAAACCGTTAGTTCAAACTTTGGAACTACCGATGCTGCACAATTTAATATTGAGCAACTTATTAATGCTGGAATTGGCAACGATCTTTTTTCTGATGGTAAAAGCACGTTTAGCGATCAAGAAAAAGACCTGATGCAGCAACTGGCTGACGAAAGTTATAATTCATATAAGAGCCTCAAGGATCATCCGCATTTTTTAGATTACTTAATGCATGTAAGCCCCCTTCGTTTTTACGCTGAAACTAATATTGGAAGCAGACCGACAAAGAGAGGAGCTACTTCAAAGTTATCATTGAATGATTTGAGAGCGATTCCGTTTGTGGGTGCATGGAGTCAATTGAAGCAGAATGTAACAGGATATTATGGTGTAGGCACTGCATTGAAAAAAATGGATGAGCTTGGTGTAATGCCTGATCTTAGGGCGTTGTACAGGCGTTCGGCATTCTTCAGAACATTGATTGATAACTGTGAAATGGCAATGAAGAAGTGCTTTTTCCCATTAACAGCATTTATTGCAGATCATCCAATCTATGGCGAACTTTGGAGAAGTATTGAATCTGAGTTTGAGCTAACTAAACGATATATCCTAATGCTTTCTGGAAAAACAGAATTGATGGCTGATTATCCGATTGAGCAAATATCTATACAGACCCGTGAACGCATAGTCCTTCCCTTAACTACCATTCAGCAATATGCCATCACGAAAGTGAGGGAGATGGATGAAAAAGGCGTTGAATCTCCAACAAGGAAGGCTTATGAGAAGTTGGTGATGCGTTGCTCTTTTGGTATCATTAATGCGGGGAGGAATTCAGCTTAATTAGATGTTAGTAGTTAGGTGTTAGACGTTAGGACATCTGCCTAGCCTCTATCATCGTAATTAGACGTTAGGATTTGACTCTTGCCTAACCTCTATTGTCTAACTTCTAACTTCTAACGTCTAACTTCTAACCCCTAACCTCTATCGTCTAACATTTAACTTCAATCTGCATCTTCCTTATAGTTAATATTCAACTTCTTTTCAATCATCTCAAATATCCATATCACACCAACTAATAATAGGGTTAGAACGATTGGTATTAAGTAAAGGTTGCTTCCAATAAGAATGCTTATTCCACTCATTGCCCAAATGAATGCGGCAGTGGTTACACCTGTAACTTTATTATTTGATTTGACGATAGCACCAGCACCCAAAAAACCTATTCCTGTAGCTATTTGTCCAATTATTCTAGTAGGGTCGATTGTTGGGTATTTTTCAGCGAGAAAAAATCCAATCGATGCATAAAGAGTACATCCAATTGAAATCAAAATGATGGTGCGAATACCTGCTGGCTTATGTCTTACTTCTCGCCCATAGCCTACTACGAATCCACATAATGTTGCGGTGAAAAATTGTGGTAAAAGTCTATGAAAAAGTAAATCGTATTGGTCAATTGCAAGCTCCATCCTATATTATTTGATGAAATGTAAATCAATTTATATTGATTTGGAGTGATTCTATTATTTTGTATTAATATTTTATAATAAAAGGCATTCTTTAATTAACTTCATGCAAAGAAATTTTTATGAATATTTTTGTTGCAGGCCTTCCTTACGATCTTGATGATGCTGAATTGGAAGAGATTTTTGAAAAATTCGGTCAAGTGAAAACGGCTAAGGTTGCACTCGATAAAGAGACGGGCAAAAGTCGTGGATTTGGTTTTGTTGATATGCCAAATGCTGACGAAGCAAAAGACGCGATTGAAAACTTGAACGATATTAATCTTGGTAAAAAACCATTGGTAGTAAAAGCTGCAGAAGAGCGTTCATCTGGTGGATCTGGCGGTGGTGCAAATCGCAGACCAAGCGGACCTAACAGATACTAATTATATTTTTAAAATAAGTCAGCTATGATCCCTGCTACTATTTTACAGGAGCTCAATGAGCCAATGAGTCTTACCTCAGCACAAGTGGATTTTTTCAAAGAAAATGGCTTTATAAAAATCAAGCACGTTTTCTCAAAAGCCGTAATTGATTTTATTGACGAAGTTGTTTCTGCAGAAGTAACGCGTTTAAATACACAACACCTGTCGATGGAAGATAGGGATACATACGGTAAGGCGTTCTTGCAGATCATGAACATTTGGCGGAACTCTGAGGAAGTTAAACAAGTAGTCTTTAGTAAACGACTAGCCAAAATTGCAGCTGATCTTCTTCAAGTAGAAGGTGTTAGGCTATACCATGACCAAGCATTGTATAAAGAGCCAAGTGGCGGACATACACCATGGCATGCGGATCAATACTACTGGCCTTTATCAACTGATAGAACCATTACTGCATGGATTCCGTTACAGGAAACTCCATTCGAATTGGGACCATTGGAATTCAGTTCTGGAAGTTTTCAATTGACTGAAGGTAGAGATAAAGAGATTAGCGATGAAAGTCAGAATTTCTTAGAAGCTAAATTAAAAGAACTTGGATTCAACCATGTTGTTGAACCATTTGGACTAGGCGAAATTAGTTTTCATATGGGTTGGTTGTACCATCGTGCTGGACCGAATGTTACAGATAAAATGAGGAAGGTGATGACTATGATTTACATGGACAAAGACATGGAATTAAAAGCACCTGAAAATAAAAATCAGCAATTGGATTGGATTACATGGTGCCCTGGTGCTGTAATTGGCGAGGTTGTGAATAGTCCCATTAATCCTGTTTTGTATTCTTCCAACTAATCAATCAACTACTGTTTTGATAAACCCTCTTGAGGTTTATTCAGTTTATATTGAAATTTCCTTAATTCGAAAATCGGATTTCCATATTTCGTAAAGGCTACATTTCTCCATGAATGAATTTCGTGGAAATATTTACGTGTAATGTGGAGGTTATCTTTTTGTAGTGTTGGATTTTTATTCATTTCCCTTTTTAGTTTCTCGCAGGTTGACAATAACGTTATAGGTGACTCTGCGTATAGGTATTTACCTGATATCAACGTTGTTGGAAGGAGTAGTAAAAGGGATGTTCAATTGTTGCCCGATATCATCGGAACATCTATTTATGCTGGAAAAAAAACATCACTCATCTTACTTGATAATGTAAAAGGCAATGTGGTGATGAACACGATGCGTCAAGTGATGGCAAAAGTTCCGGGCATCCATGTCTGGGAGAGTGATGGAAGTGGAATTCAAATTGGTATTGCATCACGAGGATTAAGTCCAAATCGGAGTTGGGAATTTAATATTCGTCAGAATGGATATGATATTTCTGCTGATCCATATGGATATCCTGAAGCCTATTATAATCCGCCTTTGCAGGCTGTTCAGCGTATAGAAGTTGTAAGGGGTCAGGGCTCTTTGCAATATGGTCCTCAGTTTGGTGGGATGATTAATTATATTTTACGAAATGGCAGTGATATAGAAGATCCGATAAAGATTGAAGCTCATCAGAGCATAGGCAGTAATGGTATGTTTAATACATTCAATGCTATTGGAGGAAAGAAAAAGAAGATTCATTATTATACATTCTTTGATCACCGAAATGCAGAGGGGTATCGGCAAAATAGTCGATTTTATACCAATACTGCATTTTCAACAGTAACGTACTTACCTAACTCCAAATTAACGCTAACCGCTGAAGTGATGCGTTCACATATTCGAAGTCAGCAACCCGGTGGATTAACCGATGCTCAACTTTCTCAAGATATAAAGCAGAGTTATCGAAGTAGAAATTGGTTTGATGTTACCTGGCTAACATCTGCTTTGATGGCAAAGTATTCGATAAACAATAATTCTAGGATAGAAGTAAAACTATTTAATGTTTTAGGAGATCGAAATAGTGTAGGCTACATGCCAGTAGGTGGAATCCTGACCGCCGATAGCATTAATCCGATGACGGGACACTATAATCCTCGAAACCTCAATACAGATAAATATAGAAATGTTGGCGCTGAGGCGAAGTACTTGGTTGATTATAGTTTATTTGGACTTTCTAATTCGATATTAATAGGGGGTCGACTTTATCATGGCAATACCAATCGCTATGTCGCGGATGGGAAAGGCAGTGTAGGGTCAACCTGTGATATGTATTTAGAAGGAGGTGTTTGGACTAAGGATATCGATTTTGCTTCTAGTAATGCAGCCCTATTCGCAGAACAGATTTTTAGACTCGGGAATCGGTTTTCTATAATACCTGGGGTGAGGGTAGAGTATATTAAAGGAAGTGCAGCTGGGCGTAATGGGTTTAAAGACAATAATGAGATTTTACTTCAAGATTTATCCAAGCAGCGTAAATTTTTATTAAGTGGAATGGGGCTTTCATATAGAATGAAATTTAATACTGAGTTGTATGCTAATATTTCACAAGCGTATAGACCAGTTCAGTTTGCTGATTTAACAGCACCACCAACGTCAGATTTGATTGATCAAAACTTAACAGATGCCAAAGGGTATAATGTCGACTTAGGGTATCGTGGAAAGATGTCCGAAATACTTTTGTTTGATTTTAGTGGATATATTCTTCAATATTCAAATCGTATTGGTGTGATTGTTCAGCAGCGTCAAGATGGAAGCTTT
>CANKGM010000003.1 GCA_947481355.1 Chitinophagaceae bacterium | reverse complement strand
CTTCAATTCAAGCGCAGTCAATACCTCCCATAGGACAATGGAGAGATCATGTGCCTAATAGAAATGTTATGCATGTGGAGCTTTTTTCTAATGAGGTATTTGCCGCTACTCCATTTGGTGTTTTTACCTATGATCAAGTTCATAATGAGTTTCAGCGGAAAACAAAAGTGAATGGGTTGTCGGATATAGGGTTGAAAGTGCTTTGTAAAGACCCAACATCAAATCGTATTTGTGTTGTTTACTCAAATTCAAATGTGGACATCATTGATGATAATTTGGTGAGCAATATTCCAGATATTTTGCTTAAAAAGACATCATCTGATAAAACGGTCAACAATGTGGCCTGGATAGGAGATTACATATACTTATCTTCTAACTTGGGTGTTATCGTAGTTAACCCTGCAAAAAGTGAAATTAAGGATACATACCATACTGGGCAAACGAGTGAAGACGAAAAAGTATACCAGGTTTCCGTACTGAATGGTGTTATATATGCTGCAACCGAACATGGTTTGAAAAAGGCAAATTATAATTCATCAAATACAAGTGGAATTGGAGCTTGGAGTGTGGAAGAGGACGTCATGCTTTCTGCTGGTAAATACGATGATTTACTATTATGGGATGATCAATTGATAGTCCAGAAAGATGATTCTATTTTTATAAAACGTTCTGACGTCTGGTCCTTGTACTATACCTCGAGCAAGCCAATTAGCAGATTACGCGTCAGTAATCATAAATTATTCATGTTTCAAAGGGATATAGATCATGCACGTATAGAAATATTCTCGAGCCCTAATGATTCCATACACACACCTGCTAATGCTAGTGTTTCTGATCCAAAGGATTGCAAAGAATTGAATGGTGTGCTATGGGTTGCTGATGGTATACAAGGGCTCCTTCGCTTTGAAGGAAGAAATGTACAAGTTATTAACCCTTCTTCTCCAGACAATATCGCAACCGGAGAAGCCATTTATTTTAATAAAAATATTTGGGCTACAGAAGGATCTGTCACTCAAAATTGGCAAGGGCATTCAAATAAGGGAGGAGTTTTTCGCTTTGATGGGAATAGTTGGACTTCTTATAGCAATCAAACAAATTCCGAATTGGATTCATTAACAGATATCATTGCAATAACTGGAGATCTTTCAAAAGGAGATGTTTTTTTGGGGTCATTTGGTGGTGGATTAGCAAGACTTAATCAATCAGATGTAAAGGTTTATAAGCAAAATAGTCCCATATCACCATCTGCACCATTTCAGAATTCATATTTAGTAGGTGGTGTCAGTTCAGATCAAGAAAATAACATTTGGGTCACTAATTATGGTGCATCAAATGGATTGTTGGTTAAGAAGCCTGATGGTACTTGGCAAAGTTTTAATATCCCATTTCAATATACTGACAATGCTGTTGGTAAAATACTTATAGATGCATCATCTCATAAATGGATTATTTCTCCTAAGGGCAATGGATTGTTTTGTTTTGATGATGCTGGGACTATTGATCAACTCAATGATGATCAATGGAGGTATTTTCGTCAGGGTAAAGGGAGTGGAAATCTTCCCTCTTCGAATGTATTGAGTATTGCATCTGATCGAAATGGATTCATCTGGGTTGGAACAGATAAGGGTGTTGGAATTATTCAATGTGGAGATAATATTTTTAATGCTGCAGAATGTGAGGCATTATTGCCAATCGTTCAACAAGATGCTTATGCAGGACTTTTATTTGGTGAGGAGCCAGTATATGATATTGCGGTAGATGGGGCTGATAGAAAATGGATAGCAACCCATCATGGTGTTTGGTTAATTACTGCCGATGGCCAAAAAGTGATTTACCGTTTTACCAAAACTAATAGTCCTTTATTGAGTGATGTAGTTCACCACATCGTTTTGAATAAAGAATCTGGTGAGGTATTCTTTTTGACTGATTGGGGTATATGTTCATTCAGAGGAACGGCTACTGAGCCTGATGTTGTTAAGCAGAAGGTAATTGTTTTTCCAAATCCTGTACCTTCTGGCCATGCTGGTGCAATTGCTATAAAAGGTATTCCTGAAAATTCATGGATAAAGATTACTGAGCTTGATGGTAGACTTGTTTTCCAAACAAGGTCATTGGGTGGGCAAGCTGTTTGGAATGGTCGAAATTATAAAGGTGAAAAAATAACAAGTGGTGCTTACCTTGTTTTTATATCCAACGAAAGCAACTCTGAACAATTAGCAACAAAAATATTTTTCATTAAATAATTTACTTTGCTCCATCAAACAAAAGGAATTATTATTCGAACCGTGAAGTATGGCGAAACATCGTTAGTTGTTTCTGCATTTACGGAATTATTTGGTGTGCAGCAGTATATGGTGAAGGGTGTCAGGTCTACAAAAAAGTCAGCTGTCGTTTCTGCTTCTCAATTGCAAGTTGGGAATATCTTGGATATGACTGTATATCATAATGATCGAAATGCATTGCAGCATATCAAGGAGTGCAAGCAGGCGGTCTATTATGAATCATTGTTTAGTGACGTAAAGAAAAATTCTGTGATGCTATTCATGATTGAGATACTTCAAAAATGTTTACGCCAACCCGACCCTCATCCAGAATTATTTTATTTTTTGGAAGATTTACTTGTTGGTTTAGATAAAAGCACAAATTATCAAACAGCAAATATTCCTATTTTTTTCATGTTGCACCTTTCACATTTTTTCGGTTTTAGGATGATGGATAATTATGACAAGACTAATAACATCATTGATTTACGTGAAGGGCAATTTGTTTCTATTCTGCCGATTCATCAGCAAATATTATCTGAGCCTTATAGTGAGTGCATTTCTTTATTCCTGAGATCCATGCAGGTAAAGGAACTTGATCAGATTAAATTGAACCGGCAAGTTCGGTTTGAATTATTGAATGGATGTATTGAATATTATGCATTGCATATTCAACCTTTTGGTGTTATGCGTTCTTTATCTGTCATTAGAACTGTGTTGGAGGATTAATTAAATTAATCTTTTCGAAGTTAATTTAGCATCAAGTTGAATAACACCTGGTTTCTTGCCTTTTTCAAAACTTCCAAGATCTATATTTCTTCCTAGTGCTTTTGCTCCATTGCTCGTAGCCCATGTAAGAATTAATTCAAGTGGTATCTCAGGATGTTTTTCTCTGATTGTTCTAATCTCAGCTGCAATGCTAAGTTGCCAATTGCTGCTATAGCTATCTGTTCCAAGTACAATGTCAACACCATGTTTTATTAGCATAGCAATAGGAGGCATTTTATTTTCAATGTATAAATTTGCATTTACACAAAGGCAAAAATGAATGCCGCTAAGATTTTCTTTTGCATACTCTACTGCGAAATCAATGTCTGATTCAGGAATAAATGTATTGTGTACTAAAATAATCCGTTGTCCATTTGTAAAATGGGGTAAGCAGGATCTTAGAGCTGACTTTCCAGTTATCGGAAAGGGGCTTTTGTCAAATCCGAACTTTTTTAAAAAGGGAAGATAATCACCACCTCCGGTCATGTACAGTTCATCCTCTGCTGGATTTTCCTGGTTGTGCATGGAGATAACTTTATGCTTTGTTTGCTCATTGATGTTTTTAAATGTGAGGTCACTTATTGTGTAAGGGGCATGGGGCACAAGTGCCGTCATAAAGTGATTGTCTTGAAGTTGATTTGATTTTTCAGCCTCATCAAATTCATTGAGAACATCACCATAGTGTGCTAAATTTTTCTGAGCGAGCTCATCACTGAAGCTTAATACTTCAACAAAATTATTCCACTTAATGCTGCTTTTAAGTTTTGTTTCAAGCGTATTGGCGGTGTTTCCAATATCACCAACGGCAACGATGCCATCAATATACATTTCTACTTCTGCCTTTTTTATTCGATCTAATATGACATCCATAGGGAAGTCTCGCTTTCCTACTACATCCAATAAGAATGGAATAAGCCCCGTATGAGGTGGAATTACATCCTTCAAATGGCTTAATTCAAGGTGGCAGTGGGCATTTATAAAACCAGGACTGAGAATCCCATTAAATTTTTGAATGTCAGCTCCTGCTATCGTCTCATCAACGATATCAATCACGGTTCCTTCGGTATCTGTAATCAAAACATAATTGCCGTCTAGCAATTCAAATCCATCGAATATCTTTTCTGCTTGAAATTTGAGGTGTTTCATCTTAGTAAAATGAGTAACTTTGCCATCAAATTTACAGATTAATACTGGACGCTTGTCCTCCCTCTCCGATATGTTAGACAAATTAGAAGCCATTAAGGCAAAATTCGATGATATAGCAGTTGCCCTTACCAATCCGGAGGTTGTTAATAATAACAAGAAATTTGAGCAATTAAGTAAGGAATATCGAAGCTTAGAAAAAATCGTAGTTGCTTATTTAGCCTATAAAAAGTTATTATCAGACTTGGAATTTAACCGTGAGGCCCTCATGGGGGATGATGAAGAATTGCGTGAACTCGCTAAAGCAGAATCAGCTGAATTGGATCTTCAAAAGGATAGTTTTGAGAAGCAAATTCGTAATATGTTGATTCCTAAGGATCCGCAGGATGAAAAGAATGCGATCATAGAAATCAGGGCAGGAACCGGTGGAGATGAGGCTTCCTTATTTGCTGGAGATTTAATGCGGATGTACTTGCGGTATTGTGAAGGGAAAGGTTGGAGAACTGCTCTATTGTCAGAAAATGAAGGTACTATGGGCGGTTACAAAGAAGTGCAAATTGAGGTGACTGGCGATGAAGTCTATGGTATATTGAAATTCGAAAGTGGAGTTCATAGGGTTCAACGAGTACCCGATACAGAGGCGAGTGGAAGAGTTCATACCAGTGCTGCTACTGTTGCTGTAATGCCTGAAGCGGAAGAAGTTGATCTAGATATCAGGGAAAGTGATGTAAAAATGGAGACGTCAAGAAGTGGAGGCGCCGGTGGTCAGAATGTAAACAAGGTTGAAACGAAAGTAATGCTTACGCATATCCCAACAGGTACAGTCGTTATCTGCCAAACCGAGCGTACACAGTTGGGAAATAGGGAAAAAGCAATGCAAATGCTACGAACTCGATTATATGAGGAGCAAGTACGAAAGCAAGAAGATGAAATTTCTAGACATCGCAAAAGCCTTGTTAGTACAGGCGATCGCTCAGCTAAAATTCGTACATATAACTTTCCTCAAGGCAGGGTGACAGATCATCGCATTGGAATGACATTATACAATATTCAGGATGTTCTCAACGGAAATTTAGGCGAATTGATTGATGCACTTCAATTTGCAGAAAATGCCAGCAAACTAACCCAGTAATCTACTTTTGGGCTACTTACTCCTTCTTGCTAAAAAATAATTCCTGGTTTTATTATCTCTTTAACAGTCATAATGCATGATTGAACGTCTATATATTGTGTGGAGTTCTTTCTGAGAGTTTTATTGGGGGAAAGGGAGAGTTCATTATATAGGAAATACACCGGTTTATCGGTAAGTAGTTAATACATATTTTTTTCATAAGCAGTTAGTTTTGGTTACGGCCCCTATTTCCATAGGGGCTTTTTTTAACTGCGAATGCCCCTACAATCGAGCCAATTGTATCCGCAAGTCCGTCCCAAAGTGAAAAACTGCGGTTGGTGAAATAGAGTTGATAGTATTCCATCCCTATACCATAAGCAGATGCTATTAAAATCAAGATCAATAGTAGCCTAGATAGTGGGTATTTGTTTTTTGTCAAAAAATATGATCCCCACAAGAACAGGAACGCAGCAAAAAGGGTGAAATGTATTAGTTTATCAACCCCTGGGATACTAATAAGACCCTCACCTCCAAGTCCATCGGTTGACATGGATAGCAATAGAAAAATAATACTGGTCCACACAATAGAAGGCCATATGCTTCCCAGGCTTTTATGTATCATTTAAGATCCGATAAGCGCTTTGTATGCGTCAACGCTTAATAGTGATTCTAGTTGTGACGGATCTTGGATTGTCATTTTAATCATCCATCCATCTCCATAAGGGTCTTGATTGACCAATTCTGGTTGACTATCAAGCAGAGGGTTTTTTTCGATTAATGTTCCGGAAACAGGTAAAAATAGATCACTTACCGTCTTTACAGCTTCAACAGATCCGAAAACCTCTTCAGCACTCATTTCCTTACCTATGGTGTCAACATCAACATAAATGATATCACCTAATTCGCCTTGTGCAAACTCAGTAATCCCAACGGTTGCTACGTTTCCTTCTATTGCAATCCATTCATGTTCTTTTGTATACTTCAATTGTGCAGGAAAATTCATGTGCTTAATTTTATTGCAAGTTTACTGATTTTTTTGTCATCTTGAAACACTAATCCGACTAATGGGTATCGTTATTCAGTAAAATCACTAATCTTATGATATACAAACGGTTATCCACTTCTATAAAAAATGTAATTTTATCTATTGGTAACTGTGATTTCCAAGTTGCGAGCATAGCTTTTTGTAACTATGGATAAATTTTATCTGCAGTAATAAAAGAGATCATCTTGTTAGTTAATCATTTTTATTTGTAGATAGGCATTGAAAATTATTTTTAAATAGAAATTGTAACACATGCAAGATTTAAATCTTCGTATTGAGGGGGATGTTAATTTTTCAGAAGAAAGAAAAAAGTGGACTACTAAATTAGATCAAGAAACCAAATTGGTTTTGGCTGAGGATGAAAAAATATTCATGCATCAGTCATTGTCTACGCCTTGTTTTAATGTGATCAGCGCATGCTACGGAATTTACCTCGAGGATCTACATGGCAATAAAATCATGGATTTCCATGGAAATAATGTTCATCAAGTTGGTTATCGAAACGAGTATGTGATGAACAAGGTAAAGGCTCAAATGGATGTACTGCCATTTTCTCCTCGTCGTTATACAAACTCAATTTCTATTGAATTTTCAGAAAAGCTTCTCTCTTATTTTCCTCCACAACTCAATCGTTTATTATATGCACCAGGTGGAACAAGTGCAATCGGTATGGCACTTAAGTTAGCTAGGGTGGTTACAGGGAAGCAGAAAATTGTTTCATTGCATGATTCATTTCATGGTGCTTCAATAGATGCAATTGCTGCAGGAGGAGAGGAACAATTCAAAAAATATATGGGAGAATTTCCCGATACCATAAATATTTCTCAGCCTAAAACTGCGCTAGGTGTAAACGCTAATCAGGATAGTCTTGCAGAGGCTAATGAGTTAGAGGAAGTTCTAAAAAATGACAAAAGCATTGGTGCGTTTATTGCTGAGACAGTCAGGAATACAGATGTAATTGTTTCTTCTAAATCATACTGGAAGCGGATTAGGGAGATATGTACTAAATATGGAGTGCTATTGATTTTGGATGAAATTCCAATTGCATTCGGAAGAACTGGGGCTATGTTTGCCTTTGAACATTTTGGTATTGTTCCAGATATTGTTTGCTTAGGTAAAGGAATGGGTGCCGGGATAATCCCAATGGCTGGTATCGTAACTAAAGAGGAATATAATATCGCATCAGATATAGCGCTAGGTCATTACACGTTTGAGAAAAATCCATTAGGGGCGGCTGCAGGACTAGCTATGTTGGAGTTTTTAGAGGACAATAAGATAATTGAAAAAGTAATCTCTGATCAAGAGTTCATGAACGAACAATTGTTGAAGTTGTATCATGTTCATTCAGCCATTGGCGATGTTAGGGGCATTGGTTTATTATGGGCAATTGAACTAGTTGTAGACAGAACAACGATGGAGAAGAATTGTGACCTTGCAGAGAAAGTGATGTACTATGCATTAAAGCATGGTATGAATTTCAAAGTTTCTGGAGGAAATGTCATTCAACTTTCTCCTGCATTGATTATAAATCGTGAAGAATTACAAAGGGCTGTGAAAATAATTGATAATGCATTGCAAGAATTAAGCCAATCACTAGTGTAAATAATTTGTTTAAATAAGGTGTATTTTTCTGTTGAGCTGAGTGATGAGGTTAAAATTCCTGATTCAAGAAATACAAAAGAACGTGGTCTTTCATAAAATTTTCCTGCTGGATAAGGTCCATCTGACCTATTTCTTTGAGCTGTTTAAAATGGGGCCATCCATCTTCGTCCCAACCCTCATGTTCATAATATCCACTTGCCGATAGGATGGTGCATACCGCAACATGCATTAGGTCTTGTTTTTGTTCCTTGGTGAAGGTATGTCCAGCCCCTCCAACCTCTTGAACGCCAATTAAAAAAAGAATGGATTCTAGGTCTGGCTTTTTGCCAAATTTATCCATGAGCTTTTGTTCTAGCTTCCACCACCTTACTTGCAAATCATCAGAAGATATCATAGCGCAAAGCTAATTAAGATAATTCATCCAAAGCTAGATTCCGTCTATTCAATTGACTCAAGTCCTTTGCCTATCTTTGCAAAAATAATTGGAGTATGCTTCAGCTAGGGTTTATTCGAAACAACAGAGACATAGTAATTGCTGGTTTGAAAAAGAAAAACTTTTCAGAATTCGAATTGGTAGATCAAATCATATCCTTGGATGAACAGCGGCGCAAACTTCAGATCCAGTCAGATGATCTATTAGCTCAACGAAATGCAGCGTCTAAAGCAATTGGAATGTTAGTTGGACAAGGACTCAAAGATGAAGCTGAGGCAAAGAAGTCAGAAGTATCAGCATTGAAGGAGAGTATTGATAAGATTGCTACTGAGCTTACAGAATGCGAGCACCTCGTCAATTCTATTCTAGTTCGTTTGCCAAACCTTCCAGCAGAAATAGTTCCAACTGGTACTAGCGCTGAGCATAATGAAGTTGTTCGAACATCAGGTAACATTCCCCTATTATACCCAGATGCTGTTCCGCATTGGGACTTGATAACAAAATACGACTTAGTTGATTTTCAGACAGGAGTTAAGATTACTGGAAGTGGATTCCCCCTCTATAAAGGCCGTGGCGCAAAGCTACAACGCGCGTTAATCCAATATTTCCTTGATTATAATACAGCAGCAGGCTATGTGGAATATCTTCCCCCATTAATGGTAAATGAGGCTTCTGCATACGGCACTGGGCAGCTTCCTGATAAAGAGGGCCAAATGTATTTTATGCCAGCAGACAACTTTTATCTTATACCAACAGCTGAAGTGCCTATTACAAATATTTATCGGGACGAAATAATCGCTCAGTCAGACTTGCCCATAAAGATGACTGCTTATACGCCATGTTTTAGAAGGGAAGCAGGAAGCTTTGGGAAAGATGTTCGTGGATTGAATAGAGTGCATCAGTTTGATAAAGTGGAGATTGTTTATCTAACGGAGGCTGAACATAGTTATACAGTACTTAATGAAATGGTTGAGCACGTAGAAAAGTTAATACAGTCCTTAGGCTTGCCGTATAGAATTTTACGCTTATGCGGAGGTGATATGAGTTTTGCCTCTGCGCTTACCTATGATTTTGAAGTATACAGCACAGCACAAGAACGATGGCTAGAGGTTAGCTCAGTTTCTAATTTTGAAGCCTTTCAAACCAATCGCCTTAAAATCAGATCAAAGGATAAACAAGGAAAGCCTGAGTTATTACATTCACTCAATGGAAGCTCTTTGGCCTTGCCACGAATACTTGCAAGTCTTTTAGAGAACAACCAATCTCAGGATGGAATTGAAATCCCTTCAGTATTAAGGCCTTATTTTGGAGCTGACAAAATTTCTTGATGGTGTAGTTGAAAATCATCAATCCTTTTGTTCATAATGCTAAACCAAATGGGCGGAATAAGGGATAGAATCATCATTCCAGGATATCCCGTAGGCATTTGAGGAGCATTATCATGATGTCTTAGCAATTGATATTTTCTGCTGGCCATATAATGGTGGTCGCTATGTCTTGATAATTCAAAGAGCATCAGTCTTCCAAGAATATGATTGCTATTCCAGCTATGTATAGGCAATGTGCGTTCGTAATTCCCTGAACTATTTTTTTCTCTTTCCAATCCATAATGCTCGATGTAGTTAACGGTTTCAAGTAATAGAAATCCGATTGTTGCAGCAGCTAAAAAGTAAAGCATAGTGTTTATGCCAAATAGAAAAAATATGATAGTGATCAATGCAAGTTGGAGGAATTGAAATTGAATCATTTGATTTGAGAAATGTATGATTGGCCTGCTTTTCTTGCGTTGGTCTGTGGCTGCTATTTTCCACGCGGAAATATATCCCAAAATGATTGTTCTGAAGTAGAATAAATAAATTGGCTCTCCGCGTCTGGCACTGCTTGGGTCTTCTTTTGTCGAAACATTTTTGTGGTGTCCTTGATTATGCTCTATATAGAAATGCATGTATAATGAAGAGAGTAGTAAAGCTTTAGCTAAATTTCTTTCGTATAGATTTTTTCTATGCCCCAACTCATGACCTACATTGATCCCAAATGTGCCACAAAGCAATCCCATGACAAAAATTCTACCTATTAATTCAATGGATGTGAGTGAAGCTATTTTAGTCGATTCTAGAAAAAAATACAATGAACCATATTGAATGGGTACTATTAGGTATAGCCAATAATCATAAAGTCTATCTTTCTTTGCCATTTCTTCCTCAGCTGTGCTGAGGTTAGTTGTTTTTGCCGGTATTATTAATTCTACCAATGGAATAAAGGCAAAGGCGTACAACATTGGTGTTGCTATAATCCATCCAGTAGTGGTAAATGCAAAAAAAGCAAGGATGAAAATACTTAATGGGGCACCAAATTTGATTGCTCTAAGTTTCATCGCGGTGTTATTAAATTCAAATTATTACTACTTCTATTTTCCTTAAAATCATGCTTAAAATTATGACTTCATCATTTTTTGTAACCAGCTGGTTAATGAAAATAATATCAGTGATGCTAGTCCTGCAAGTATAACAAACAGTAAAAAGAAGTCGTACATGTTATGCATTTCAAAGCCCATGAATGAAGTAGTTGTTCCTTGGTCTGGATACAAGGCGCTTAACTTGCCAGCAAGTTTGTTTGCAAATGCGTTTGCAAGAAACCATACAGCCATGAGTAATGATGATAATTTCAATGGAGATAGTTTGTTGAATAAAGACATTCCAATTGGGGAAAGACAAAGTTCTCCCCAAGTGTGTAGGATATATAGTCCAGTAAGCCATATCATTCCCACTTTAATACCAGGTTGTACATCTTTAACACCAGTAGCGATCCACAAATAGCCTAAAGCAAGCAATAATAATCCTAATGCCATTTTTGTAGGTGACGAAGGTTCATATTTTCCTAGTTTAAGCCAAATCCAAGCAAAAACGGGTGCAAAGCTTACCACGAATAAAGAGTTTAGTGATTGGAAAAAACTTGCAGGAACTTCATCAAATAGTATGTCTTGATTTCCTTTGGTAACTAAATAATAGTTGAGGTATAGAATACCTAGGCCCATTATGGTTAATAAAAAGTAAACTGTGTTTCTAAGTTTAACATCATTTGCGCTGAGGGTTAACGTTGCTTTTTTGTACAGCTTATAAGTGAATGCTAGTAATGCAATGGATAATGCATAAACTATCCAAACAGGTATGTGAAGTCCAACATAGCGGTCTGTTTGTTCATCAGCAAAGAAGGTTAGTGATGCACCAGCTTGTTCAAATGCACTCCAGAAAAAGATCACAAAAAATGAGACAATAAATAGTACACCAATTTTTTTCTTTTCAAAGACAGAAAGGGATTTATCACTAAAAATTATAAATAAGATTAATATAAGAGAGGCGATGAGTAGATAAAATAAAAAGGAAAAAACTTTTGCATCTACATACACCAATGCAATCATGAGGCCAGCAAATAGTGCCATCCCTAGGACAATCATAAATGGTTTTATATTGCTTTTATTCTTTTTTTCTGGAGGGTTACCAATTTGTTTACCCGTATGATCAAGTAGGTATTTGTCTTGAAATACTTTTTGAATAATGACACTTAATAACATTCCTATGCCGGCTACTAGGAAAGCCCATTTGAAATCAGCAGGATTTCCAGTGTCTCCAAAAATCCCACAAAGGAATGGGCCCAACGCACCACCAACATTAATACCCATATAAAATATGGTATAGGCTGGATCAATTCTCCTATCTTCAGGAGGATATAACTGACCTACCATCGAGGAAATATTTGGTTTGAAAAATCCATTACCTGCTATCATAAATCCAAGGCCACAGAAAAAAAGCATCATGGAAAGTGATGGATTGCTTTGATAGGTTGACCCACAAAAAAACAAAATGAATTCACCAATTGCCATTGTCAAACCACCCATAATTATTGATCTCTTGTTCCCTAAATATCTATCAGCCATAAATCCTCCAATGAGTGGGGTTAGATAGCTAAGGCTAGTGTAACTGCCATATAAATTGGAGGCGAAGGTTTTATCAAATAGCATTGCTTTTGTCATGAAAAGAACAAATATGGCCCGCATCCCATAGTAGTTGAATCTTTCCCACATTTCTGTGGTAAATAGAATATATAATCCTTTTGGATGCGAGGTGCTTGGATGTTGGCTCATGTGCTCAGTTTTGTAATGTGAACCTAAAATAAGGAATTTAGTTCAACGGGGTTTTCTTCTCAAAAGAATTCTCTATTCTTTTCTGCATCTGTATCTTCGCAGGGAAGGATTTAGCCTATTTATTTGAATTTTTTATTATATGAATATACTTCTATTAGGTGCTGGAGGAAGAGAACATGCATTTGCCCAAAAAATCAGCAAAAGTGCTCATTGTGAAAAACTCTATATTGCTCCTGGGAACCCCGGGACCGCCCAATTTGGAGAGAATATCAGTATTTCAGTAAATGATTTTGACGCTATTGGAGCCTTTTGTAAGGCAAAAAATATTCAACTGTTGGTTGTTGGTCCTGAAGACCCACTTGTAAATGGCATCTTCGATTATTTTAAATCTGATATTGAATTAAGCAATATTATCGTTGTTGGACCTTCAGCAGCTGGTGCTCAACTTGAAGGAAGCAAAGCTTTTGCGAAGGGCTTTATGGAAAGACATAGCATCCCTACAGCAGCTTATCGTGAATTTACCCAGTCCAATTTTCAGGAAGGTGTCAGTTATTTGAAGAATCATAGTCTCCCTATTGTGTTAAAGGCAGATGGACTTGCAGCAGGGAAGGGTGTAGTTATTGCACAAACGCTTGAGGAGGCGTTGCATACTTTTGAAGAGATGATCCAACTTTCACGCTTTGGTAAAGCCGGAGAGCGGGTTGTGGTAGAATCATTTCTAACAGGAGTAGAATTAAGTGTGTTTGCCCTTACTGATGGTGAAAAGTATATCTTACTCCCAGAGGCCAAGGATTATAAACGAATAGGGAAAGGAGATACAGGCCCAAACACTGGAGGTATGGGTGCTATAAGTCCAGTTCCTTTTGCAGACAACGTATTCATGGATAAAGTTATAAAACAAGTTGTAGAGCCTACTATCAAGGGCATTGCTGAGGAAGGATTAATATATCATGGATTTGTTTTCTTTGGTTTAATCAAGGTAGAAGGTGAGCCTTTTGTTATTGAATACAATTGTAGAATGGGCGATCCAGAGACAGAAGTTGTTATGCCGAGATTGACTTCTGATTTGGTTGAGTTATTTTTAGCCATGGCACAGGGTAAACTGGAGAATGGGTTAATTGAAACCGATAAACGTGCTGCAGCAACGGTAGTGCTTGTAAGCGGGGGTTATCCTGGTGAATTTGAAAAAGGCAAGGTGATTTCAGGGCTGAATGAAGCTTCAGGTACTCAAACCATGGCATTTCATGCTGGAACAATGGAAAAGGAGGGTAATTATTTCACCAATGGAGGGCGTGTTGCCGCAATCACATCCTTTGGAGGTTCGATCCAAGAGGCGGTTTCTACCTCACTAGCTAAGATTAAATCCATCCATTTCGAAAAAATGGACTTCAGAGAAGATATAGGCTTTGAATTTCCAGGATAGTTTTAGGCTGAGAGCACTTTAACATTATTATCTAGATTCTTATAAATTTGTTGATTGTTTATCCCTTTTTTTATTTCAACTTTGTAACATCTAAAAAATTCAGAACTGATGGGACTTTTCACATGGTTTACACAAGATATAGCAATTGATTTGGGTACAGCAAATACCCTTATTATTCATGACGATGAAATTGTTGTGAATGAACCTTCAATCGTAGCATTGGATCGTAATAATCCAAAACTATTGTTAGCTGTCGGTAAGAAAGCATTGTTAATGCATGAAAAAACACATGAAAGCATCAGAACTGTTCGACCCTTAAAGGATGGTGTAATAGCTGATTTTAATGCAGCTGAATTGATGATTAGGGAAATGATAAAACTTATTTATCCTAAGAAGCCACTGTTCCCACCTAGTTGGAGAATGATGATTTGTATTCCTTCTAGTATTACTGAAGTTGAAAAAAGAGCTGTTAGAGATAGTGCTGAACAAGCTGGAGCAAAGGAAGTTTATCTTATCCATGAGCCTATGGCCGCAGCTATAGGTATAGGTATTGATGTTACTGAACCTATCGGTAACATGATTATTGATATTGGAGGTGGCACTACAGGTATATCAGTTATCGCACTTGCGGGTATTGTTTGTGATCAGTCCATTCGTATTGCAGGTGATGAATTTACTGCAGACATCATGGAGGCCTTAAGAAGGTATCATAGTTTGTTAATCGGTGAAAGAACTGCCGAACAAATTAAAATTCACGTAGGTGCAGCAATGAAAGATTTAGATAATCCACCAGAAGACATGGCGGTAAACGGACGAGATCTTGTTACTGGTATACCAAAGCAAATCATGGTTAGTTACCAAGAAATTGCTGAGGCATTAGATAAATCAATCTTTAAGATTGAGGAAGCTATACTTAAGGCCTTGGAAACAACTCCCCCTGAATTGGCTGCAGATATTTACAGAAGAGGATTATATATAACTGGAGGCGGTGCTTTGTTGAAAGGATTAGATAAGCGTCTTTCTCTCAAAATTAAACTGCCTGTTCATATTGCCCAAGACCCACTAAAGAGTGTAGTGCGTGGAACCGGTCTTGCGCTAAAGAACTATCAGAATTTTCCTTTCATCATGCGATAATTAGCCTCGCTTAAAATAATTAAGGAGTAGGCCATTCATGCGTAACGTTTTTCTTTTTTTAAAGAGGTATTCAGTGCTGATATTTTTTCTGTTGTTGCAGGGGATATCTCTTTATATGCTCTTTACCTACAACAAGTTTCACAACACGATTTACACTATTTTTTCGAGTGAAGTATCAGGAAAAGTTTTTGATAGGGTAAATAATGTTGAGGAATATTTTTCCTTAAAGAAAGAAAATCAATCTTTGCGCTTGCAAAATGCCGCTCTTCTTTCTCGTCTTTCATCAGGTTTGATTGTGGCAGATTCTACCTTCTCCTTTGTCGTAGACACCTTGAAAAATGATTCAATTTCCGTTGTCAGACAATTCCAATATATGCCAGCAAAAGTGATTAGTAACTCTGTCTTTCTTCAACAGAATTACATCATGCTTCATCGAGGTAGTGATCAAGGCGTGTTAAATTATATGGCAGTAGTTGGCCCTGACGGCGTTATCGGTACTGTTGTTGGAACAAGTAAGAATATGTCTATTGTAATGAGTTTACTTCATCGTCAATCGAAGCTGATTGCTGTGATGAAGCAAGGGAGTGGACTTGGTGAGGTAAGCTGGGATGGAAAGGATCCAGCAATCCTTAGTTTGAATAAAATACCGAAGACTGTGAATGTTAAAAAAGGAGATACTGTTATTACCAGTCCATATTCTGATCGTTTTCCACCCGGGATGGCAATTGGTTATGTAGAAGAAGTTGATCAAGATCAAGAAACAAATACCTATATATTAAAGGTTCGAACCTCTACTGACTTTTATTCAATTCAGCATGCATATGTTGTAAAAAATATCTTGGAGGAGGAAATGCAAGAGCTTAAACAAAAATTAATTAAAGAGTGAGATACATTATTCAAAATAGCATCCGCTTTTTTATAATCATTTTTATTCAGGTATTCATTCTGAGTAAAATCCCGCCATTGCATCAATTTATTGTGCCTTATTTTTATTTTGCATTGATTCTTTGGCTTCCATTTAAAACCTCTAGAACTGCTTTGCTTTTTTTTGGATTTTTAGTAGGCATGATTCTGGATGTGTTCTATAAGACGCCCGGATTGCATACTGCAGCCTCCGTGTTAATTGCTTATATGAGACCCTACATAATTATCTTACTTCTGCCTAAGGAGGTCACAGAATGGGGGGATGAAGAGCCTAACCGATTTTCAATGGGGTCACTGCCCTATTCGACCTATATTCTTTTTTTAACCATTTTGCATAATGGATACCTTATACTTTTAGAGTGGATTCAGTTTGGTAGTTTTTTGTATTTTTTGGGAAAGTTAATTGGAACATCGTTAATTAGTTTGTTGCTCATGTTGATTGCAGAACTTTTTGTTCATAGAAAAACACGTACACGTTAACATTGCATAGTGTAAATTCGCACAGAACCCCCTTTTAATTCTATGCCAGCGATCAACCAGTCAAGACAGAATGTGATACGTTTGATAATAGGGATCTCCTTTGCAATACTAATCATTCGATTATTGTTTCTTCAACTAGCCTCTTCTAAGTATGATCTTCTTGCAATTGATAATGCGGTAAGTAAAAAGGTAATATTCCCCGAGCGCGGAATTGTTTTTGACCGAAGAGGGAAGGCAATTCTTCAAAATACGCAGACCTATGATTTGATGATATTACCCACTCAACTCTTAGGATTAGACACACTAGGTATCTGTAGGATTTTAAAGATTGATATGGCTGAATTCAAGGGCCGATTAATATCAGCCATTATTAAAAATGGAAGATACCGACCATCTATTTTTGAGTCATCCCTTTCTATCGAAACCTTTGTTCAGCTTCAGGAGAATATTTACCGATTCGAACCAGGTTTCTTTCTTCAAGAAAGACCTATTAGATCATACCCTTATAAAGCAGCAGCACAAGTTCTTGGATATGTTGGGGAAGTTGATTCAACAATATTAAAACGCACCAACTATTTTTATCAAATAGGAGATTATATGGGCTTAAGCGGGTTGGAGCGATTTTATGAGCCAATATTGATGGGCCAACGAGGTGTTCGGTATCAGCTTAAGGATAATAAAAATAGAATAGTTGGGCCATATGAACAAGGTCGATTCGATTCAATTGCCATTGCAGGTCGTAACCTAAGAACATACATGGATATCGATTTACAATTACTTGCTGAGCGACTTTTAGCTAATAAACTTGGTGCTATTGTTGCTATAGAACCGAAAACTGGGGGGATATTGGCATTGGCAAGTGGACCAACGTTTGACCCAAATCAATTGACTGGACATCAGCGTAGAAATAATTTCTCTTGGCTTTTGAGGGATACGGCAAGGCCTCTTTTTAATAGGGCAATTAAAGGACAATATCCTCCAGGGTCTACTATTAAACCGATACAAGCTTTGATTGCTTTGGATGAAGGAGTAATTACACCAGATTTCGGATTTAATTGTCGAGGAGTATACCTTGGATGCCGAAGGCCAATATCATGTGAAGAGAAATTTGCAGGGCATGCTGCAAATCTTAGACTAGCCTTAGCCCATTCATGCAATAGCTATTTTTCACATATATATAGACTGGCTCTTGATAACCCACGTGAACGAAATACGGTTAATGGATATCTTCGGTGGAAGAGGTATATGAATTCGTTTGGGCTAGGCGTAAAACTTGGTATTGATTTGCCAAGTGAAGATCGCGGATATATTCCTGACACTAGTTTTTATAACAGAACTTACAATAAGTCGTGGAGCTCTTGCACAAATGTGTTTCTTGGAATTGGTCAGGGTGAAATGCAGGTTACTCCATTGCAAATGGCAAATTTGATGTCTATCATAGCTAATAAAGGATATTATTATACTCCCCATTTTGTAAAATCAATTGATGACGCTCACGTCTCTGATACGATACTCAATCGGTATAAAATCAGGCACAGCGTAACTAATATTCCTGATACCATTTACAATATTGTACAAATGGCAATGCAGGATGTAGTTGAAAGTGGAACTGCTCGAGGTGCACGCATTGAAGGCATTGCTATTGCTGGCAAAACCGGTACAGCAGAAAACTATGGAATAATTTATGGTAAACGAGAAAAATTAGCAAACCATTCCTGGTTTGTTTGTTTTGCCCCAAGAGTGAATCCTAAAATTGCTGTTGCCGTGGTAGTTGAAAATGCAGGATTCGGTGCAACTTGGGCCGGTCCGATGGCCTCTTTAATAGTTGAGAAATACCTAAAGGATACATTATCTCAAGCACGATGGACTGAAGTTGAACGTATTGAAAATAAGGAGATAATTCTTCCAATTGTAAAGGCTAAACGAAAGGCGTTAGACTCACTTCGCTTGAAACGCATAAAGAAAGAGCAACTTAAGCTGCAGGCGTTTATTCCACTATCTCCTTTTGAAAATAAGATTCCTCAAGGCATAATCTTAGCGTTTCACTTAAACGCACTAAAACCAGAGCATGAAGAAGAATTCATTTGAGATATCAAAGGGCGTCGATTGGACGTTGGTGCTGGTTTATGTTATTCTAGTCATCACAGGTATTGCTAGCATTTTTGCTTCAACATATCGGGATGAAAATATATTAAATGGGTTTTTATCACTTACCACAGATTATAGTCGACAATCGCTATATTTTTTATTGAGTGCTATATTGGCTGTTTTTATTTTGTTGACAGACAGTAAGTTTTATACTGCTACTGCAAACATCTTTTATGTTTTTGGAATCATCTTGCTGATTTTAGTGTTTCCGTTTCATACAGATGTAAAAGGAACAAAGTCTATCATTCGTTTTTCTTCTTTTCAATTACAGCCTGCCGAATTGTGTAAGATATTTGTAAATCTCGCATTGGCTAAATACCTCTCTTCTAGAGATATAGCACTATCCAAACTAAAGACGATGTTTATAGCAGGGTCTTTGGTGTTGATTCCTGCTATACTTACGATAATGCAAAGTGAAACAGGATTGGCCTTGGTATACTTTTCTTTTTTTCTAGTGATGTATCGGGAAGGCTTACCCTCAGCTTTTTTATCTATTGCATTTTCTCTGGCGGTGTTGGTTGTATTAACATTATTGATCGACCAAAATATTTTAGCGGTTGGCTTGACGTTACTTGCTGGCTTTGTGTTGTTTTTATTCAAGCGTCAAATCAGTAAAAGAAAATCATTGTTTTTTGTTGTATTTGCTATTTGGGCTTTTAGTGTTGGTGTTCAGCGCTTTGCTGTACCATATTTTTTTAATCATGTGCTTAAGCCATATCAGGTTCAGCGAATCTATTCTACGGTAGGTAAAGATTTTCAAGTAGATACTAAAACAATAAGCGAGGAAGATTTAAAAAAAGTAAAGGAAAAAAAGAAGGCTGGAAATTATAATGTAAAACAAAGTAAGATTGCGATTGGTTCTGGTGGTTTTTTTGGCAAGGGCTTACTAAAGGGAACGCAAACCCGTTATGATTTTGTTCCTGAGCAAAGAACTGATTTTATATTTTGTACCATTGGTGAAGGATTTGGATTTATGGGAAGTCTGCTATTGCTAGCCTTATATTTATTCATGATTTTTCGTGTAATAAGGATAGCTGAACGGCAACGTAGTTCCTTTAGTCGTTGCTATGCATATGGGGTTGCGTCTGTCTTATTTTTTCATGTCTTTATTAATATTGGAATGACCATTGGAATAGTACCCGTTATTGGAATTCCTTTACCCTTCATGAGTTATGGAGGAACAGCACAAATAACATTTACAGTGTTATTATTTATTTTGATTCGACTTGATGCAGATCGACAAATGATTTTGCGTTAATTCAAGATATATACTTAATATGAAAATTATACCACTTTCAGAGGGATCGTTTACCATAGATCAAAGCAAAGAATTTGTGCCATTTCACACAAGTGTTGATGATTTACAAAGTCGATCACGAGGAAGCTTATTAGTAGAAATTCAACCATTTTTGGTCATCACTGAAAAGGACATTTTGTTGTTGGATACCGGATTGGGTTTTACGGATGGGCAGGGCATTCTACAATTGCACCAAAACTTAGCATTGCATGGATATTATCCTTCTGATGTTACTAAGGTATTGATGAGTCATCTTCATAAGGATCATGCTGGCGGTATGTTTATCCATGACTCATTGATTAATGAGGATAAACTGGCTTTTCCGAATGCTACTTATTATATCCATCGCAAAGAGATTGAATTCGCGCTAAAAGGGCATAGTCCATCTTATAATACAACTTCATTTGAGTCTTTGTTTGATAATGATCAAGTGATTTTATTGGAAGAAGAAAAAGGGTTGATTGATGGTTATATTGAATTTGAAATAACAGCAGGGCACTCCCCATTTCATCAAGTGTTTTCCATTCTTGAAAACAATCGAATTGTTTTTTTTGGCGGTGATGAGGCACCACAACTTCAACAAATGAAGACAAAATTTGTAGCAAAGTATGATGCTGATGGGAAAAAGGCAATGGAGCTTAGATCACTCTGGTGGGAGTTAGGTGTAAAAGCGGAATGGATTTTTTTATTCTATCACGATATCAAAACCCCGACATTTGGTGAGTTAGGAGATGCTATGAGAGTTAAGGTTAGTTAATAATTAAGTGTAAATACTTAATGGTATTCAGTATTTACACTTAATTATTTTATCTATTGTTTTTTTTCCTGGAGCTTGCTATAAAAAAAAGAGGCCAGCTCTAAACAGAGCCAGCCGTTGCTAACCTATGAAAAACACCGAGTTAAAAATACATTTTTTATGAAATATTATCAAAATCCTTTTTTCCTGCCTTCAAATTGGCCTCTCTCTGATTGTCTTTTCTGAAATTCACGCCGAACCAAGGATTTGAATTCATCTTCTGCTCCAAAAACCTTATTTGCTCGGTCTTGGGTCATCACTTTAGTAAAATCGTCTCTATATTTCTTCTTGATATCCAATAGTTTCTGCTGTCTTTCAAGTCGGTCATTGCTGTTTTTATCTAAAGCAATTTCCCTCATGTCATTTCTGTACATATTGAATATTGGCCAGAACTTTTGGGCTTCATCAGGACTGAGGTTCAACTCTTTAGTAATAAAAGCCATTTCCATGGCTTGGATTTTGCGCAAGTCGGCTGACCTGTTTTCACCTCTTTCAATCCGGTTTGTTTGGGCCTGGCCTGATATGCCTATCCCTAGACCTACTAGCAACATCAGTAAAAGCGTTAATCTCATTTCGGCCATCTTTGCCATGGTATAAATATATTATAATTAGTTTAATGATTTATATTCCGTTGAACCTGTTTGATCAATAAATTGTTTGATGTCGTTTTCTGGTATTTCTTGAAGTACTTGGCTAATTGTTTCTTGATTTATATCTACCAACAAATTGTTTTCTGCTGTAATAGGGGTATCATTATCGTTACCATCTTTAATCTCATCCACCTCATCGAGGTATCCTACTATTGATTCGAGTGAAAGATCAGAAGCCGAACTCGTTTGAACTGAGGCTAGTTGACTGGCTGAGTTATTTTTATTAATTGTATAGGTTATAATGAGAAGTCCTGTGATGCAAGCAGCTGCAGCATAGCGTATAATTTTTTTATAGCTAAATAATGTATGGATTACTGCTTGGTCTTTCTTAGGTGTGGCATGAAATGATGGGAAGTAGTTTTCAGGAACATGGAATGGGTTTTGCTTTTGCATTCCAACCAGACTTGGAGCTAATTCCTCTAATTCTAGATTAACATCTTCCTGTTTAATTTTTTCTAACATCTTGCTTGGGAAGCTGGAAAAATAATTTTCTGGTATACTTAGGGTTTTTAGCTCGGATTTTTGAATGGTTCTTAGGAGGGTAATGGGGAAAAACTCAAAATACTCTTTTGATAGGGTAAACGGATTCGTTGTTGGGAGGTTAGCAACGGTCTGACTTATTGCTTGAGTTTCTGAAAATATCGTTTCTGATGAATTCATCCCCTATTTGACCGCTGCTATACGAATTGGTTTAATGGTTTAAAATGTAATCCTCTATTTTTTTGACTGCATGATGATAGCTTGCCTTGAGGGCTCCAACAGAGGTCTCCAATATCTGGCTCATTTCCTCATAGCCCATTTCCTCAAAATACCTTAGATTGAATACAATGCGTTGTTTTTCAGGCAGTTGTTGTATTGCCAATTGCAATTTCCAAACTGCCTTATTGGAGTCGAAATCTTTTTCACTGTGTAGTTTTTCCTCGAGATGAAGCCCAGCATCTTCTATGGAAATATTGCTTCTCTTTTTTTGTTGATCCAAATAGGATAGGCTTTCATTTACAGCGATTCTGTAAAGCCATGTGAAAAGCTTTGATTCTGCTCTGAAATTATCAAGTCCGTTCCAGGCCTTGATGAATACATTTTGCATAACATCATTGGCATCTTCATGATTTATGATTAACCTTCGTATTTGCCAATATATCCTTTCTTGGTATTTTTTTACAATAGCGGTGAAGGCGGACTCCCTGGTTTTAGGCTCCCTGAAACCAGCAACTAATTCTTCGTCTTCTGAATGTTGTTGAGTCATGTTAACTGCATTCTTTATAGCAAAGGCAAAAGGCTATGCCTTTTTTCTTAAGATTGCTTTTTCAGCGGCGGCTACTATGAATTCTGTATCCAAACCATACTTTTTGAGCAATTCGGTTGGTTTTCCGCTTTCTCCAAACGTATCCTGAGTTCCAATCATTTCAATTGGGATAGGGCATTCTTTAGCCGCTACTTGGGCAATGCTATCGCCTAATCCTCCAATCACATTGTGTTCTTCTGCAGTTACAGCACAACCTGTTTTCTGAATTGAGGCTATAACGGCAGCCACATCTAATGGCTTAATTGTATGAATATTGATGATTTCAGCATGTATACCTTTTTCTTTAAGAATCTTTCCAGCTTCAATGGCTTTCCATACAAGGTGCCCGCAAGCGAAAATGCTGATGTCATTTCCTCTTGAAAAATGTTGTGCCTTGCCAACGACAAAAGGTTCATCCGGGTTAGTGAAAATTGGCCAAACTGGTCTGCCAAATCTTAGGTAAACTGGTCCTTCGTATTCTGCTATAGCAATGGTTGCGGCTTTGGTTTGATTATAGTCACAAGGCACGATCACAGTCATACCAGGAAGCATCTTCATTAACCCTATATCTTCTAGGATTTGATGGGTAGCACCATCTTCACCCAATGTAAGGCCTGCATGAGATGCACAAATTTTGACATTCTTATTGGAGTACGCAACAGATTGTCTTATCTGGTCGTATACCCGTCCAGTTGAAAAATTGGCAAATGTGGTGGTATAAGGAATTTTTCCTCCAATGGTAAGTCCTGCAGCAATACCAATCATGTTGGCTTCTGCTATCCCTACTTGTATAAATCGTTCTGGAAAAGCTTTTATGAATGCATTTAATTTTAATGAACCAGCTAAGTCAGCAGTGAGGGCTACTACATTTGGATTTTTTTGTCCAAGTTCGAATATGCCATCTCCAAATCCACTGCGTGTATCTTTTTGGCCAGTTACTTCTATCGCATCAAGCATGATAAAGTTGTTTTTTACAAAGTAACATCAATCGGGCCTTATTTTTAACTCTATCTGGATTTTTTTAACGTTTATTAATTTAATTTATGGCTTCTGAGTTCGAGATGGACAGGAAGTTTTTCTATAACCTGTTCCCACTTCCAAGCTGATGTCATAATATCCTCCAAAGAATACTTAGGAATCCACTGTAATTGTTCTTTTGCTTTGTCATTATTGGCATAGATAGCGATAACGTCTCCAGGTCTTCTGTTACCAATTTTATAATTAAGCGTTATTCCGGTGCTTTTTTCAAAAGCCTTAATCGTTTCTAAAACGGATATGCCATTGCCTGATCCCAAATTGAAGACTTCGCAAGGGGTATTATTTTTGTTGGCAATAAGAAATTCGAGTGCTTTTGTATGGGCATTGGCTAAATCGCATACATGAATAAAATCACGAATGCATGAACCATCACGGGTATCATAGTCGTTCCCGAATACAGTAAATCCAGCCATTTTACCTATTGCTGTTTGCGTTAGAATCGGTGTAAGGTTTTGCGGTTTATCAATAGGAAGCTCTCCAATAAGGGCTGTTGGATGCGCGCCTGCTGGATTAAAATATCTAAGCATGACAGATTTGGTGGATTGTGTAGCGGCAGCAAATGCCTCTATGATTTGTTCTCCCATTTGTTTTGTTAGGCCATATGGTGATTCTGCATTTTTTCTTGGTGTTTCCTCAGTTACCGGTATACTGTCGGGATTTCCATATACTGTACAAGACGAAGAAAATACAAAATAAGGAGTCTTGAATTCTTCAATGCATCGCATGATATTGACGAGGGAGCCGAGGTTGTTTTGAAAATAGAGGATAGGTTTTTCTACTGATTCTCCCACTGCTTTATATGCTGCAAAGTGAATGACGCCAACAATATCTGTGTTTTCTTCAAAAATGGCATGGGTCTCATCATAATTACAGAGGTCTACCTTATAATTTTTGATTTTCTTCCCAGTAATTTTTTCAACTCCTTCGAGTATGGTTGGGGTTGATCTAGAATTATTATCTACAGAAAGTACGTCAAATCCATGTTCAATTAAATCTACTAATGTATGCGATCCAATATATCCTGAACCACCAGTAACGAGAATTTTTTTCATTTAGTTGAGCATTTAATATGATGATTCTAGAATATCCATGATATACGTTCCATAGCCACTTTTCAATAAGGGTTCTGCAAGTTTAATCAATTGTGATTTATCTATAAAGCCCTTTCTCCATGCAATTTCTTCTATGCAAGCAACCTTGATTCCTTGGCGTTGTTCAATAACCTGAATGAATTGAGATGCCTGCATCAATGAGTCAAACGTGCCTGTGTCAAGCCAAGCTGTTCCTCGATCTAAGACAGAAACGCTAAGTTTGTCTCGCCTTAAATATTCTAAGTTGATGTCTGTTATTTCATATTCACCTCTTGGAGACGGCTTAATGTTTTTTGCGATTTGAACTACTTCATTGTCATAAAAATATAATCCAGGTACAGCATACCGGCTCTTTGGATGCGACGGCTTCTCTTCAATAGAAATAGCTTTTTTGTTTGCATCAAATTCAACTACACCATATCGTTCAGGATCACTTACGTGATAGGCATAGACTATTCCTCCATTTGGATTGCTGTTTTTTTCGAGTGTATTGCCAAGGCCCATTCCATAAAATATATTATCCCCTAATACGAGCGCGCAACTATCATCTCCAATGAAGTCTTCACCAATTACGAAAGCTTGAGCTAGCCCATTGGGAACTTCCTGCACTTTGTAGGTGAAATTCAACCCTAAATGATGTCCGTTGCCAAATAATTTTTCAAATTGGGGAAGGTCATGTGGTGTGGAAATGATGAGAATGTCTTTTATGCCAGCTAGCATCAAAGTTGACAGAGGGTAATAGATCATCGGCTTGTCGTATACAGGCATAATCTGTTTACTGATAGCATAAGTGATGGGGTACAATCGTGTTCCAGATCCTCCCGCTAAAATGATGCCTTTCATATTCTCAAATTTGTGGCAAATTTAGCCATAATTTCTTACTGAATGGCATGATTGGTATTTGATATAGACTAATTGGAGGAATTGTTAGTGGTAGTCATTTCAACAGTTTTTCAATTTGGGATCAATTCTTCCATTTCATTTGTTAATCTAATTGATCGGAAATATTAAGATTTTGTTAAGTGCACTTGTGTTTTTCAACAAATTTTCAAGAAAGCATCTAAGTAATTTAAAGGTAACCTTCTGTTAATATTGGCCTGATACTTTTGCCGAAACAAACTGCCACGAACATGTTTATTAAAAGATCAAACAAAGCCAATGTAGCGAAGCTGCTCACATTGGTACGTGGCGGATCTCGAACTACTCTTATTGCCTTTTCCCTCTTCTGTTTATCAACGTCAGTTTTTGCACAGAAGGCTGTTAAATTTTCCGGAACTGTAATAGACGGTAAGTCGCGATCTGCCTTAGTAGGAGCCACCATTAAATTAATACCTGGGGGCCGAAATATCCTTACTGATGTAGAAGGGAAATTTCTTATTGAATTAAAACAAAATGAAACCTATCAAATTGAAGTATCGTCTACTGGATTTGATAAAAAGCTTCTTACCGATGTAAATCCTGATTCTGATAATGGTATAACCATTTCATTATCTCCTAAGATGAAGGATATGCAGGAAGTAGTAGTCAAATCATCTGGTAAAAAAGAATCTGTTGCTTCTTTGTATTTGATGCAGCGTAACAGCTCTAGTATTCAAGATGGCATTTCTGCAGAGTCTATACGTAAATCTCCAGATAAAAACACAGGTGAAGTGATCAGAAGAGTATCTGGCGTTTCTGTGCAGGATAATAAGTTTGTTGTAATCAGGGGATTAAATGAACGCTATAATGTAGCGATGTTGAATAACAATATACTTCCCAGTACAGAGCTTGATAAAAAAGCGTTTTCATTTGATATCATACCTGCCTCTGCAATTGATAACGTGATTATCTATAAAACACCAACTGCTGATTTACCTGGAGACTTTTCTGGTGGATTGGTTAAAGTAGTAACAAAAGATTATCCATCAAAAGCATTTACAGAGATCTCTTTATCTACCACATCAAATTCACTTACTACCGGTAAAGATTTTTACGGATCAACTTTTAATGGGCAGTATGATAATTTCGGATTTTTTGATGGCATGCGAAATTTACCATCAGATTATGCGAAGAATAGGGGGGCTGCATTTATCTCTTTACCGAGTCCAACCAAACAACAGATAACAAAACAATTTCCAAACTCCTATAGATATGGTGGCCTCATCCAATCTATGCCAAGCGTTAGTGTTGGTATTAGTGGAGGCAACTCATACCTGTTGAAGAATAACGCTAAGCTTGGAATGCTTTATATGTTAAGCTATGGTAATGGAAGAAAAGTTTCGGATAAAGATCGATCTGATTATATGCTTGATGGTGAGTTGTTATATGACAACATCACAAATGTATATGAACAGAAAAACAATCTTGCAGGGTTAGTAAACTTGGCATATTCAAAAGGGAAAAATAAATTCACATTAAAAGGATTATTCAATAACGATTATTCAAATGCCCTAGGACTTCGCAATGGATTTGATGTAAGTAATGTTCCTTCTCGTTTTGAGATGAAAAGTTATAATGCTGAAGTTACATCTTCTGGTTTGGCTAGTGTTGTGCTTGATGGTACACACTCATTGAACAATAAATTGAATTTTGATTGGTCTACTTCAGTGTCTGATGCGTATAAAAATCAACCTGATCAAAAAATTGTATCCTTTCGAACTCCGGATGACGAGAAGGGGGGATACTACTTGAAACTTGGTAATGAGAATTCGCCAGAAGTTAGAAATGCAGGTCGAATTTTTTCAAGCTTAGATGAAAAGATTTACAATGCTGCCTTTAATCTAATATACAACTTTAGCTACAAAGGATTTCAGCAAAAACTAAAGTTCGGGTCAATGAACTTTTATCGTGATAGGGTGGCTATGGTAGATGCACTCGGGTATGCTTCATTGAATTTTAGGGGTGTATCGATTTTGGAATCAAAGGCAACTTCGTTTTCTACTATTTTCAGTGATGCAAATATTGATGCCTTTGGTATAACCTTAGCTACAATTGGTAATAACTCCACTTCTTATGATGCTAACGCATTACTTAATGCGGGTTACCTATTGTATGATGGAAAGTTTTCTGAGAAATTTAAAATTACAACTGGCGTTAGGGCTGAAAAATATAAGCAGCAATTGACTGCGAAGAATCAGGCTACGGTTAACAACGACAACTTAGATGTACTTCCCTCGGCATTGCTTACCTATTCTATTGGAAAGTCTACTAACTTAAGGTTTGCTGTTTCTAAATCAGTGAATAGACCTGAATTCCGTGAGTTGGCAAGTTATAGTGTATTTGACTACGATAATTTTGTTGTGGTTCGTGGT
>CANKGM010000002.1 GCA_947481355.1 Chitinophagaceae bacterium | reverse complement strand
CTTTTTCTAGTTGTTGAAAATTTCGCACGCCAAATGAAACGGTGACGGCATCAAATGTTTTGTCTGCAAAATTCAGTGCTTCACTATCCCCCAATTGCAGTTCAATGGTATTTTCTAGTTGTGCTTCTCTGATCTTTTTTCTTCCTAGGTCAAGCATTCCTTCAGAAATGTCAATTCCGATAATTTTCTTCGGGCTAAGAATTTTTGTGGCAAGAATAGCTACGTCTGCAGTGCCGGTTGCCACATCTAAAATCATTTGTGGATTGATGCTTTTTAGCGTTCCTAATGCCTTTTTTCTCCAACTTATATCGATTCCGGCGGACAAAAACCGGTTAAGAAAGTCGTATTGAGGGGCAATTCTGTTGAACATGAGTGCCACCTGCTCTTTTTTCGATAAATTTGATGCAATATCAGGAACGACAGTATCGTGCGCAAATTTTCCCATGACTACAAAAATAGTCAAATTAGCCACTATCGGTCTTAAAGCTTTTATAAATCTCAACCCACACATGATCTTTACCAAGGCAACATACATTATCAGTAATCCCGATCATACAGCCTGTCCAAAGCCCGATAGACCAGAATATGCTTTTATTGGAAGAAGTAACGTGGGCAAATCTTCCTTGATTAATATGATCACTGGGATTAAGAATTTAGCTAAGACTTCCGGTACGCCAGGGAAGACTCAATTGATCAATCATTTTTTTATAGAAAGTAGGGAGAAAGAGCATGCACCCTTGCAGCAATGGTATTTGGTGGATCTTCCAGGATATGGATTTGCTAAGGTTTCTGCATCAAAAAGGAAGAGTTGGGAGAAGATGATTGGTGAATATGTTCGTTCTAGAGAAAATCTGATTAATCTTTTTGTCTTGGTTGATTCAAGGCATACCCCACAACAGCTTGACCTCGATTTTGTCAATAAATTGGGTGAATGGAAAGTTCCATTTGCCATTGTTTTCACTAAATCAGATAAAGAAACTCAAAAGGTTGTCAGTTCCCATGTACGTCAGTTTGCTGAAGCCATGAAAAAAACATGGGTAGAACTTCCTCCCATATTTGTTACGAGTGCTGAGAAAAAAACAGGGAAAGCAGATTTATTGACCTTAATAGAGGAAATGAATAAGGAGGCTTTTGAGAAATTTAAAAATCAGGATGCATGATCATCCCTGCTCGGGTTCCACGATTTATCCAAAAGCTCTATCCACATCGAGTTTGGCGAATTGAATCTTCATCTAACGAGATATTTTTAACATTTGATGATGGTCCTCATCCGGACAGTACTTCACGTGTATTGGATTTATTGAATGAGTATGATGCGAAGGCTACCTTCTTTTGCATAGGAGATCGGGTTAAACAGTATCCTGAAGTTGTCGAACAAATTTTAGCAGCTGGTCATATTATTGGAAATCATACTCAACATCATTTGAATGGATGGAAGACTTCTGCCAATGAATATGTGGATGATGTAGCAGAAGCACAAGGATTCATTAAATCATCGTTGTTTCGACCACCTTACGGGCGTATGACGGGCAATCAAGCCCGTGCCATTCGAAAGATGGGTATGAAAATCATAATGTGGACCATTTTGAGTGCTGATTACGACCAGGATATTAGTCCTGCTGATGTTTCCAAACGTGTAACTGAAAATATTGAGAATGGGTCAATTGTTGTGTTTCACGACTCTGAAAAAGCAGAGCTTAATATGATGTTTGCTTTAACGGAATTGTTAAAAAAAGGAAGCCAGAAGGGGTTCAAGTTCAGCGTATTAGATAAGAAATAGGTTGTGGGTTATTTCAAAAAGAGAGGGCCTGGGTGGAAACCCTGGCCCGTTTTTAATCCGTACCCTATGAAAACTTTTTGGAAGGTAAGGTTTTTTTCTATTTTCACTTAGGAGATGTACTGAACTTTTCAGGATTTTTATCACAAATTATTCAGCCTTAATGATTGATACACACTGTCATTTGTATTCAGAGGAGTTTTTAGCCGACCTCAACGAGGTCATCGATAGGGCTAAAAAGACTGGGATTGAGAAAGTATACTTGCCTGCCATAGATTCATCTACCCATGAGGCTATGATTGCTTTAGCTGATCATCATGAAGCGTATTGTATTCCTATGATGGGACTTCATCCTTGCTATGTAGAATCGAATTATGAGGATGAGCTTAAACTCGTTGAAGACTGGTTAGGCAAAAGAAAATTTGCAGCCATAGGAGAGATTGGATTGGATTATTATCATTCAGTTGAATATAAGTCGCAGCAGATCGATGCCTTTTCTAGGCAAATAAACATGGCCATTGCACATAATCTTCCTATTGTAATCCATACGCGTAGTTCGATGGACGATTGTATTCGAATTGTTGAAGAAGTTGGCAAAGGAAAAATAACCGGAATTTTTCATTGTTTTGGTGGAGATGAGCGTCAAGCTAAAAAAATTATTGAGCTAGGTTTTATGCTTGGAATTGGGGGTGTAGTTACTTATAAAAACGCTGGGTTAGCAAGGGTATTAGAATCTGTTCCGCTAGATGCAATTGTATTGGAGACAGATGCACCATATTTATCTCCTGTTCCATATAGGGGGAAGCGAAATGAAGCAAGTTATGTTCAATATGTTGCCGAAAAAATCAGTGAAATCAAAAGGATTCCACTTGAAGAAGTGGACAATCTAACCACTGCCAATGCGAAAAAAATATTCGGCTTCTAATTTTTAAGGGTTTATTTTTGCCGTCCGATTATACGGAGACTTGTCCGAGTGGCTGAAGGAGCACGCTTGGAAAGCGTGTAAACGGGAAACTGTTTCGAGGGTTCGAATCCCTCAGTCTCCGCTGAAAAAATAATGCCCCGTTATGGGGCATTATTCGTTGATAGAATCTATTTATTTCTACACTCTAAATTCTACTTACCAGAATCTGATATAGAGAGCTGCTAAGATCATCCAAGCCGCCACAATCATAATGATAGAGCGGGGCTCTAATTTAAACATACCCTTTTCAAATATAAATGCCTTCTCATTTACTTTTGGTCCAGCCAAACTTACTGCAATCATAATTAATACAGTGAAGAAAAAGGCCCAGCCGATATTGATTAAGAACGGAATTTCAGTAATGGTTTTTACCACTCCATGGTCAAGTTTTTGATATTCAAATGCCGTATAAAGAAGTGTTTCTTTTCCAAACAAGAGCACAGCATAATTATTAAATAAAATTGATAATAGTAGACCAGCTATAATTCCTACCAATGCAGCTGTTCCAGTGGTGCGTTTCCAGAACATGCCGAGGATGAAGGTTGCGAATACACCCGGACTAATAAAGCCTGTATATTTTTGAATGAAGGTAAATCCTCCTTCACCTCCAATACCCAGTGAATCACTCCAAGTAAAAATTACGGCTACCATCATAGATGCTGCTATAGCTAGTCTACCAGTCCACACTAATTTTTTCTCGCTTGCATTTTTGTCTATGTATTTCTTAAAAATATCAAGGGTGAAAATGGTCGAGATGCTATTGGCTTTTCCGGCAAGTGAAGCAACGATGGCTGCTGTAAGTGCTGCTAAAGAAAGGCCTTTTAATCCACTAGGTAAAAATCCAAGGATAGCAGAATAAGCACCATCCTTGCTCCCTTGTCCCATTTCTGGAAGATGTCCATTTTTATATAAAACGAAAGCAGCTATACCTGGAAGCATTACGATAACAGGCATTAATAATTTTAAAAATGCGGCAAATAGTATACCTGTTCTAGCTGTTTTTAGGTCGGCTCCTAGTGCACGTTGTGTGATGTATTGATTACATCCCCAATAGTTAAGGTGTAGAACCCACTGTCCACCGAGATACATTAATATACCAGGGAGAATTATGTATTTCTGAATATCTAAGTTCTCCGGTTGATCTATCGTAGTAGTTGTAAGTGTTGGTTTAGGTTGAATCAAGTGAAAATGTTCGGGAGCTTGCTTCATTAAATCTAAGAAACCAGAAATAGCTGAACCGCCGCTACCAAATTTGTCGCTCACAATGGTCAACGCAAGGTATGTAGTAGCTAGTCCGCCGATAATCAAAACAGCCACTTGAATTACATCTGTATATCCAATTACTTTCATCCCACCTAAAGTGATAATAAGAGCAAAAAGCATGAGTACTATCATGATTAAGTGAAGGTATTGCCCCCCTAATAATCCATTGATAGCAACAGAGCCAAGGTATAGAATGGAAGTAAGGTTCACGAAGATGTACAAGAAAAGCCAAAAGACTGTCATGATCAGTGCAACGGATTCATTATAACGAGTCTTTAAAAACTGAGGCATTGTGAAGATTTTATTCTTCAAATAGATTGGCATGAACCAAACCGCTATGATGACAAGGGCAACTGCTGCAAACCATTCATATACACTTACAGCAACACCTACAAAAAAACCATCACCACTCATTCCGATGAATTGTTCAGCAGAGATATTGGATGCAATCAAGGATGCTCCAATAGCCCACCAAGCTAGTGAACCTTCAGCAAGGAAGAAGTCTTTTGTGTCGGCCGTTTTTTTCTTTTTCTTACTATATATCCAGTAACCGTAACTGGCAACAATAACGATGTATGCGAAGAATACGAATAAGTCTGAAAAGGAGAGTCCTTTAGTCATATAAGCAGTTTTGGTTTGTAAACGTTGATGATGACTTTTAATATCATTTAGCTTTTCTATGCTAGATTGATATTCAAAGGCATTTGCTGAAGTTAAAAATTATACGATGAAATACAACGCTTTTTGTTTTATTTTTATAGCCCACAGCGCGAGGCTATTAATAAAATAAATTTTATTTCGATTATGAAGAACATAGTGTTGAAGGTGCATGAAAAGGACAATGTAATTGTTGCTCTAACGGATTTAGAACAAGGTAAAGAAGTAGTATTTAATGGGGAAACATATCATTTATTGGATAAGGTTCCTGCTAAGCATAAATTTTATACCCACGACATTCAGACTGGTGGTGAAGTGATTATGTATGGTGTGCTAGTGGGCAAAGTGCAGTGTGATGTAAAACAAGGGTCATTGATGACTACCTCAAACCTAAAACATGCGGCAGATCCCTATGCATATCGCGGGGCAACATATAGTTGGACAGCACCGGATGTTTCAACATATAAAGGAAGGACCTTCAATGGATATGTGCGCAATGATGGACGAGTGGGTACTGCGAATTATTGGTTATTTCTTCCTACTGTGTTTTGTGAAAATAGAAACTTAGATGTGATTCGTGAAGCATTGCATAATGAATTGGGATATGCAGTAACGGATAAATACAAGCAGTATACTAAAATGTTGAAAGCTGCATATGAAAAAGGGGAATCTCTTAGCGAATTATTGCCTGATTTAAGTGCTTCACCCAAAGAGAATCGATTATTTGCCAATGTTGATGGAATCAAATTCTTGAATCATCAAGGTGGATGTGGCGGAACACGACAAGATTCAGCAACCTTAGAACAATTGCTTGCTGCTTATGCTGATCATCCAAATGTGGCGGGTATCACTGTGCTGAGTTTGGGTTGTCAGCATCTTCAGACGGATGGATTTTTAGGAACAATTAAAAAAAGAAATCCATTATTTGAAAAGCCGTTATTTATTTTTGAACAACAAGGCTCTACCAGCGAGGAAGATTTAGTTAAAGAAGCAATTAATGCAACCTTCAAAGGCTTAATTGAAATAAATAAAAATCAACGAACTCCTGTTTCACTAGATCACTTGACCGTTGGTGTTAAGTGCGGAGGAAGTGATGGGTTTAGTGGAATTTCTGCAAATCCTGCTGTAGGATATTTTGCTGACTTAGTTGTTGGTTTAGGGGGAAAGATTTTGTTAGCAGAATTTCCAGAACTATGTGGTGCTGAACAAGAGTTGATTGATCGTAGCGTTTCAAAAGAAACGGCAGAAAAGTTTATTCGGTTGATGGATACCTATAGCGAAGAGGCAGTGAGGGTTGGTTCTGGTTTTCATATGAACCCATCACCTGGTAATATTAAAGATGGATTGATTACAGATGCTATTAAGAGTGCAGGTGCATGTAAAAAGGGGGGTACTTCTCCGGTGGTTGATGTTCTGGATTATACAGAGCCCGTAACAAAGCCTGGTTTAAGTTTAGTTTGTACTCCGGGCAACGATGTCGAAGCCACAACGGGGAAGGCCGCTTCAGGTGCAACACTCATTATGTTTACTACAGGCTTAGGAACGCCAACAGGCAATCCTGTTTGTCCTACCATAAAGCTGGCAACAAATAGTACACTTGCTAGACGTATGAAGGATATTATTGATATTGACTGCGGCCCGATAGTGGAAGGAGAAAAAACAATTCAGGAGATGGGCGAGGAGATTTTAGAGTATTGCATTAAGGCTGCAAGTGGGGAAGTTATTCCAAAATCCGTGCAATTAAATCAGGACGATTTTATTCCTTGGAAGCGAGGAGTTTCTTTGTAGAGAACAAATAAAATAAAAAAAGAGAGGTTTAAATGTAAACCTCTCTTTTTTTATTTTATGCATTTCTGTTGATGCAATTCAAATCTTCAAAAGCAGTTTTAAGTCGTGCGATGAATGTTTCTTCGCCTTTTCTCAACCATACCCTTGGGTCATAATGCTTTTTATTTGGCTTATCTGCTCCTTCTGGATTACCTAATTGAGCTTGAAGATAGCCTTCGTTCTTCTTATAATTATTCAACACACCTTCCCAGAAGGCCCATTGCAAATCTGTGTCAATATTCATTTTAATGGCACCGTACCCGATAGCCTCCCTAATTTGATGTTGAGGAGATCCACTTCCACCATGGAATACAAAGAATACTGGTTTTTCTTTTGTATTGAATGTTTTTTGGATATAGTCTTGTGAGTTCTTAAGAATTTCTGGACGAAGTTGAACGTTGCCTGGGCTGTAAACACCATGCACATTTCCGAATGCTGCTGCAACCGTGAATAATTCACCCACCTTACCTAATTCTGTATAGGCATGTGCTACGTGTTGAGGCTGTGTATAGAGTTTGTCATTTTCAACATCTGAATTGTCTACCCCATCTTCTTCACCACCAGTCACACCCAATTCTATTTCAATACCCATGCCAAGTGGGGCCATGCGTTTGAAGAATTCAACGGACGTTGCGATGTTTTCCTCGAGTGGTTCTTCACTTAAATCAAGCATGTGAGAACTGAAGAGCGGTTGACCTTTTTCTTTCTTGTATTGTTCGCCAGCATCAATCAATGCACTAATCCATGGAAGCCATTTTTGAGAAGCATGATCTGTATGTAATACAACAGGGACTCCATAATACTTTGCAATGTTATGTATGTGGAGTGCACCTGAAATGGCACCTGATATGTTAGCCTGCATTTTATCATTTGGCATTCCTTTGCCTGCAATAAATTGAGCTCCACCGTTTGAAAATTGAACAATCACTGGAGAATTAACTGCTGCTGCAGCCTCAAGGGTAGCATTTATGGTATCTGTTCCAGTGGTGTTTACGGCTGGCATTGCGAAATGATTATCCTTTGCGTCTTGATAAAGTGCTTTTAGTTCATCACCAAAAAGGACACCTGCTCTGTATTTGCTCATATTGTTTGTTTTAGGAGCTGCAAATATCGGAAAAAAATAGACGTCTTTTGTCAGAAGTTAGAGAATCGCAAACAGAAAAGGCTGTTAGAATATTGCATCTAACAGCCTTTTCTAAACCTATTTTCAAGGGTTACTTAAAGATTTCTTGAAGTTTTTGGTTCAATGCTTCTGCCCGGAGATTTTTTCCAATGATTTTGCCTTGTGGGTCGATTAGGAAATTTTGAGGGATAGCCTGTATTCCATACATAACTGATACTTGGTTATTCCAAAACTTAAGATCAGAAACGTGAGTCCAAGTCAGTTTGTCATCATGGATTGCTTTGAGCCATTTTTCTTTTCCGTTGGGTTGATCCAAAGAAACACTAAGTACATCGAATCCCTTACTTTTGTATTGATTGAATGCTGCCACTACATTTGGATTTTCTGCTCGGCAAGGTCCGCACCAGCTAGCCCAGAAGTCGAGGAGTAGATATTTTCCGCGGAAAGATGAAAGTGTTACTGGATTACCAAGTGTATCATTTTGTGTGAAATCCATAGCCATTCTTCCAATGCCTGTCTTCTTTGCAGTTTCAATTTTTTCTTGGATTTCTTTTCCGCCAGCTGAATTTCTTATTGATTCAGATAGGGAAAGGAAAATCGGTTCTGCGTCATCTGGATTGATATCGTATCCAGCATATTGATTGAAGATGTGAAGCGCAATTACTGAGTTGGTATTTTTTTGTAGGTATTGTTTATTTCTAACCTTCATTTCAGCATCTAGTTTTTCAAACTCAGCTTCTAGTTTCTTCATTCCTTCTTCATCTTTCTTCTCATACAACGCACCATAATCATTGTTAAGGCTTTTCATTTTATCTTCAATGTCCTTGTTTGAAGCTTTTAATTTAAGATACTCTGCGTGTGCTTTGGATCCTTTTACAATTGCATTACCAAATGAGTCAACGTTTGCAACTGCTATGGCTGAATTTTCAATGAAAACAGTAGTCATGTCTCTTTCATAGAAAAATGCCCGTACAGAGGTAGTGCTTGTGTCTTTTTTGTATTCTGCTCTTAAATAAGCCATTACTGGATCTGCAACGGCTCCTTTAAATGCATATTTACCATCTTTCACATCAACACTATCTTCAGTAGATACGCCATTAGCCCTATAAGAAAGAAAAACTTTTACAATGGGTTCTTTTATTTTAGACACATCCCCATTGATAGTGAATTTTTTTTGAGCAGATGCATTGATTGAGATGAAGGCAAATATTGCGAAAACGATCTTTTTCATGTGCTGTTTTTGAAAAATTATAAATGGATTGAAAGGTAAGATATTTTTATTTTACCAATTGTTTTCTTGACCTGGTATAACTCGTTCAGGAGTTTCAATTGGATGTTCCTCCCATTTTGTGTCGTAGGATACAAACCAAGACAACCAGAGAGTTCGTGATAGTCTCATGAATAGTGGTTGAATCGCTAACATCACTACTGCATTGATGCCCATCCACCAGAAAAAGCGGTTATCGTCTAATGAGAAGCCAATGGTAAACCACCAGGCAATGAGTGTGGCAACGCTAAAGCCAACGGATAGGGCATAGCTAACATATCCGGTTCCATAGTAAAAGCCTACTTCAATTTCTGTGGGTTGGTTGCACACAGGACATTCTTTATTCATGAGGACTATTTGCCCAAATTTGTAAGCACTTTTTGACGCATAGATGTTTCCTTTTCTGCATCGTGGACATTTATTCGATAATACACTAACTAAATATGATTCTTTAAAGTTGCCCATATGTATGATAAGTTAAGGAGGTGATATGATTTATAATGCAAAAATTAAAAGGCTGTCAATAGCTTTTCCATTTGTGTTGACCTCGACCCTTTAATAAGTATTAATGAATTATGTGTTTCGTTTTTTCTTACCCAATCAGAAGCTTTGTTTGAGTCTTCAAAAAAATGAAAGGGGTGTTGTATGTTTTTGAAGTCACCGCCAACTAATATAACATTGGTTAATCCCACCTCAATTAACTTATTGATTAGTTTTGTGTGTTCCGCTTCTGAATATTCTCCCAATTCCATCATGGCACCTAAGCATACAAGTTTTTTTACCACATCTTGTGCAGCAAAATTTTCAATGGCTACTTCCATGCTACTTGGATTTGCATTGTAAGCGTCTAAGATGATTTTATTATCACCTTTAATCAATAGTTGAGATCTTGCATTGTCTGGTATATAATTTTCTATAGCTGATTTTATTTTATCTATCGAAACACCGAATTCGTTTCCAATACAAATCGCTGCTTCAACATTGGGGGTATTGTATGCTCCAACCAATTGTGTTTGAAATTCGTGAGTGCCCCATTGACTATTGTTTATGCTAATTGTTAAGCATGGGTCAGTAGATAATGTGGTGGTTCTAAATTGTCCTTCTGCATTACCATAGAAGATTTTAGTTTTTATGTTTTTAGACATATTCACTAAGTAATCTAGGTCGCTATTTATAAAGCCAGTTCCGTTATTTTTTTCAAGAAAAACAAATAATTCTCCTTTCCCTTTTCGTACACCTTCTTCCCCGCCAAATCCATCTAGATGTGCTTTGCCGCAATTATTTATTAGTCCATGTGTTGGCAGTGCTATTTCACAATAGCCCTCTATTTCTTTTTGATGATTGGCGCCCATTTCGATAATGGCCATTTCAGCATCTTTTTTTATTTTCAAAATTGTTAATGGTATCCCGATATGGTTATTGAAGTTTCCAGCAGTCGTATATGTTTTGTAGGTAGTAGATAAAACAGCGTGGATGAGTTCTTTGGTAGTCGTTTTACCATTACTACCGGTTATAGCAATAAATGGAATTTTAAATTGCAATCTGTGGTGTTTTGCTAATGCTTGCAATGAAGCAAGTGAATCTGCTACTTTTATGATTTTATCGCTTTTTACACCTGTTTCTTCATCCACGATAACTGCCGCAGCTCCCATCTCTATTGCTTGTTGCGTAAATGAATTAGCATTGAAGTTTGGTCCCTTCAAACAAAAAAATAATTCTCCAGGAGCGAGTTTTCTGGTGTCTGTTTGAATGTATGGATGATCCAGAAAGATTTGGTAGAGCCGTTCTATCTGCATGGTGCAAAGATAACATGAAAAAGAGTAAGGGTTTGTATAACACTAAAATTGTACACTAAATAAGGGCTTCGATGCAAATCCCCATTTGAGTATACGCAAAAAAAAACTCCCAGTTGGGAGTTTTAAAGATTATAACTTTTTTATTTTTTTCTAGTATTCTGTCGTCTGTTGCTGAAATGATTTCCGTTTTTGAAGCCATTTCCTTCCTGACTACCAAATCTATCCATTGCGCACCTAAATCCAACGGTTGAGCTAGATTGATCTTCGTCTAGGAAACGTCTCGCTCCTGGACTTAGCCAATAAGCTCTATCATCCCAACTTCCACCTTTTATAACACGAGCTTTATCGTTGATTAGTGTGCTTAATCCTGAATTGTATGAGGCCATTGAAAGTTCATCACCATCTTTATATCCAATTACATTGCCCTTTTGATAGTTCAATCTCTTTTTGGATTCTTCGTCAGTAACAGGGATTAATTTCACTCTTCCAAGGCTATCTTTTTGAATTTCACCATCAGCACCTTTTTCTAGTTTCTTGAAAATATTTCCGCGATATGGATTAAGGTCATCCACATCTAAGCTAGAAAGTGGTCTGTAGATGTCAGCAACCCACTCATTTACATTACCAGCCATATTATAAAGGCCAAATCCATTTGGCATGAATGCATCTGTTGGTCCAGGAATAGCAGAATTATCGTTTAATCCGCCAGAAATACCCATAAAGTCACCATTGCCACGTTTGAAGTTAGCATTGTATTTGCCTTGCCAACTTCCATATCTATTATCGCGAAGTCCGTTTACATTATTTGACCAAGTGTAAACTTGGCGATTCATGATGAGCTCTTCTCCACGTTTTCCTTCTTTAACTTTTACATTGGGATTTTGTTTGATATAGCCCAATGCAGCATATTCCCATTCCGCTTCAGTAGGGAGTCTATAATCTGGTAAAAGAAGGCCATCTTCAATTTTTACATAATTCCTAGGCTTGCCATTTTCATCCATTAAGGGATTGTTCTTTGGCTTACTTGCTTTAGGTGCATATATTCCAAGAAGGTAAGATTTAGTAGTGAAGTTTTCCTCTCCCTGTCCCTGTACTGTTTTGAGCTGAGAGTTATTTGCGTAGCCTTTATTAACCAGTAAAAGTTCGTTCACCCTACTTCCTCTCCATAGGCAGTAGTCGCTTGCCTGTCTCCAAGATACTCCAACAACTGGGTAGTTGTTATAGGAAGGATGTCTAAAGTAATATTCAACCAATGGTTCATTAGCGGATAATTCACTTCTCCATACCAAGGTATCAGGCTTTGCTGCATCTACAACTCGTTGATATTGTTCATCATCAAAGGTTCTTTCGATCCAACTTAAGTATTCTCTGTAGTGAATGTTAGCTACTTCTGTTTTGTCGATGTAAAAGGAGGAAACGGTAACTCTTCGAGGCACATTGTTCCAATCGCCCATAACATCTTCTTCAGTTGCCCCCATAGAAAAGGTGCCACCTTGAACAAATAAGAGGCCAGGACCAGTTGATTGCTCATTTACGGGTGATTTATAAAACCCACCTACATTTTTATCGTTATAATTCCATCCTGTTGCTGTGGATTTTTCAAATTTCTTTTTAGGAATTATACCTCCTTTACACGCACTGAATAGAAGGGCAAAAATCGATAGATACCAAAGATTCCTCATAAACTTGACTTTGTTAAGGTAAAATGTCTAAACGAAAAATTATTGTGAATATTGTCTTTCAATAAGCTAAGTTCAACACAAATGTAAGTGTTAAATTGAATCAATTCAACGGTTTATCGCAATTATTATGTTTACTATATGCTAAATTTGTTAACGGTTTTTTATGAAAAAATTGCATTTGATTGTTGCCTTGGCGGTACTGTTTCAGAATGTTTCAGCTCAAAGGCAATATGCTTCAAGCTCGATATTGGCTACTGGCCACTGGCTTCAACTTTCAATTCAGTCAGCAGGTGTATATAAGGTGGATGCGAAAATGATGGGAAAAGGAGGTTTTGGAGTTAAAATTGCGTCAAATTCGATCAAATTGTTTGGAAATGGAGGGGGAATGCTACCTGAATCTGTTAAAGATTCAATATATGATGATTTAATTGAATGTAAAATTGATTTACATGATGGGGGGGATGGTTTTTTTTCTGGGGATGATTTTTTTCTTTTTTATTCCACTGGCCCTAACATATGGCGGTTCGATACTACACAGAATCAGTTTGTTTTTACCCAAAACCCATATTCTGATAAATCTTTTTACTTTATAACAGAAAACAAAGAAAATGGAAGCCATGTTGAGCAAGCTTCCTCCATTGGTTTAGCTTCTCTTGTTGTTGATCAATTTGATGAACATATCCACCATGAACTAGATTCTATCAATTTTTTGAAAAGTGGCAAGGAGTGGTATGGGGAAGACTTTAATGCAGAATCAGGTTTAATGGAGCGACATTTTGTGTTTCCATCGAATGGCATTATCGCATCACAGCCTATTAGATTAGTTAGTGAAGTGATTGGCACTAGTGCAGTAAATCCAAATAGGATGGCAGTTTCAATCAATGGCCAGGTCCTGATTAGCCATATAACAGACCCCTTATCCGAAGGACTAAGTGCTCCGGTTGCAAGAGTGAGTAAGGTGGATAATATAGGAGTGTTTAATGCTAATCAAATTGATGTTGGTTATTCTTTTACCCCTGGTAGTGTAAATGCAAAAGCATGGCTTAATTGGTTTGAATTGGATTATAGAAAATCGCTAAATATGCAGGGGATAAGTCAACTGCATTTTAGGGATACCAAATCAGTGGCATCTTTGGCCGTTATCAAGTTTTCAATTAAGAACCCCGTTTCAAATTTATCTGTTTGGGATGTCTCTATTCCAAATCAACCTCATTCAATGCAAATAGTGCAAGGTACCAGTGAAGCTTATTTTACTGCTCATGCTGATTTGCTTAAAGAATATGTTGCTTTTGATGTTCTCACCGCCATGACTCCTCAGGTGGAAGGGGTAATAAAAAATCAAAATTTACATGGACTACCATCTGCTGGAATGATTATTGTTGCTCAAACATCAATGCTTTCTCAAGCAGAAAGGTTAGCGGCATTTCACCGGAAAAAAGATGGTGTGGTAGTACATGTAATTGATGTAAAGGAAATTTATAATGAATTTTCATCTGGAGCGCCAGACCCAACTGCAATTAGAAATTTTGTAAAAATGCAGTACGACCGAAGTGGTCATTCCCTCCACTACCTGCTGTTTATAGGCAGTGCATCCTATCTTAGAAGAGAGTATGCTACCGAAATCACAAATAATGTCCCCTCTTATCAGAGTTGGTCATCGCTTGATCCACTAACAAGTTATGTGACGGATGATTACTTTGGTTTTTTAGATGACGACGATAATATTAATAGTTCAGTTTCCTTGGCTCAATTGGATATTGAAATAGGAAGAATACCCGCAAGAACCCTCGAACAAGCTACCATTGTTGTTGATAAAATTATTGCTTATTATGATACAGCATCTTTTGGTCAGTGGCGAAATAAGTTGGCGGTGATTGCAGATGATGAAGATTTTAATATACATTTAAATGATGCTGAATACCATGCTGCATTAATACACGAGCAAGCACCTGTTCTTAACCTCAATAAGATCTACCTGGATGAATTTCCACAGGAGAGCGGGTCAGGTGGCAATCGTTATCCTGAAGTGAATAATGCTATCAATCACGCCATTAATCTTGGTGCTGTGATTGTAAATTACTCAGGTCATGGAGGAAGTCTTCGGTTGGCTCAAGAAGCCATTTTGGACAAGGCTACGATTAGTAGTTGGCAAAATGAGAAGAAGCTGCCTCTATTCATTACAGCAACATGCGACTTTGCTCCGTTTGATGATCCTACTCAACTCTCTATTGGGGAAGAATTATTAATCGGCAGGTCTTCTGGAGCCATTGGATTACTCACTACAACTAGGCTTGTTTTTGCTTCGAGCAATCGAATCATTAATAATAATTATCTAAAATATCTGCTTCGGCAAAACGCAGATGGAAGATATCCAACCTTAGGAGAAGCATTAAAAACGTCAAAAAATTATACAATTTCAACATCAGGAGACTATATCAATACACGGAAATTTACTTTGTTAGGTGACCCTGCATTGAGGTTGGCCTTGCCAGAATACAGGGTTAAAACAACCACTATCAATGGAACGCCTATAGAAAATTGGAGAGATACCCTTAGTCCATTAAGCAGCCATATTTTTACAGGAGAAGTGCTAAACCCTAATGGAAGTTTAGCTAGTAATTTTAACGGCATAGTGTATCCAACTTTATATGATAAATCCGCCAAGGTGAATACATTGGGTAATGATCCAGAAAGCAATGTTGTTTCATTCGAAGATCAACAGCATATTTTATATACTGGTAAGGTCAACGCTGAAAACGGACGATTTCAGTTTGCTATTACTTTGCCAGGTGATGCATCTAAATCATATGGGAAAGGGAAGCTCAGTTATTATGCCCAAAATGGGGTGATTGATGCTGCTGGTTTTGATGAGCGATTTGTATTAGGAGGACAAGCTGCGAATAATTTATTTGATGTTGTTGGGCCAATAATAGAATGTTATTTAGATAATGAAAAATTTACCAATGGAGGAATTGTTCATGAATCACCCCTGTTGATTCTAAAATTTTATGATTCATCTGATATTAATATTTCAGGAATAGAAATTGGTCATGATATAACGGCCACACTTGATAAGCAGCTCACTACAACCGATGTATTGAATGATTTTTTTATGCCTGAATTTGACGGCTTCCTGAAAGGCACCATACGGTATAAATTAGCCCTATTAGCTGAGGGCCATCATGAATTGAACATAAGGGCTTGGGACATTTACAATAATTCAGGCCTATGTAAAATTGATTTCAACGTTGTTCCGCTGCAAAACACAGAAATTATTAAGGTCTCAAATTATCCAAATCCGATAACCGAAGGGACGACATTTACTGCTCAACTAACTGGGCTGGTTGGTTTATTAGATGTTGACATACAAGTCCTTACGATAGATGGAATAGAGGTGAATACACTTCATAAAACAATAAATGTTGATTCATATCGTTCTATGGACATTGTTTGGGATGGTAAGGACAAACAAGGGAAAAAACCACTGCCTGGAATTTATGTGTACAAGCTATTTGTAAAAAATGAGGTCGGAAAAACTAGTTCGAAGGTGCGGAAGCTCATCATTCGTTAACCGGAATTTCCTTATTTTTAACATTCAAACCGGTTGATATCGAAGCGATTACAAACATTAATTCCAAGTTTATCCTCCAAAAAACATGTATGAAAAGAAATCTTTTTTGTTTTGCAGCCGGTCTACTTTTCTTAGCTACAGCCCAAACGGCGTATTCACAGGCGAACAATACAATAAATGTAGTTACGACAGCAGTCCCATTTTTAAGAATTTCTCCTGATGCACGTGCGGGTGGAATGGGTGATTTGGGTGTGGCAACTTCGCCAGATGCCAATGCTCAATTTTATAATGTAGCAAAGTATGCGTTTGCGAATAAGCCTTCTGGTATTGGCATGACATACACTCCGTGGTTAAAAGATTTGGGATTGAATGATGTTTACCTTACTTCATTGGCGGGATATTATCAACTCGATGAAGCACAAGCTATTTCAGGCTCATTGCGTTATTTCAGTTTGGGTAATATTCAATTTACAGACAACCTAGGAAACGATTTAAATTCATTTAGACCTCGTGAATTGGCTTTGGATGCCGGGTATTCAAGAAAACTATCAGATGTAATGAGTTTGGGTGTTGCCTTGCGTTATATAAATTCTAACTTGGCTGGTGGCCAAGCAGTAAATGGTGTTTCATATAAAGCCGGAACTGCTGTTGCAGGCGATATTGGACTTTTTTATTCTAATATGGGAGAAGATGGCGGTGGTCTGAATCTAGGATTAGCTATGACCAATCTAGGTTCTCGCATTAGTTATACAAGCGATGCCACTCAAAAAGATTTTATACCTGCTAATTTGACCATTGGTGGAGTGTATAGTATTGTCAACAATGAAGTGAATAAGTTATCATTTGGAGCAGATATCCATAAGTTGATGGTGCCAACTCCTCCAACATTAGATGATAGTTTGGGTTTGGCTACCTATAGAAGTAAGGGTGTAGTGGGAAGTTGGTTTAGCTCTTTTGGGGATGCTCCTGGAGGGTTTAAGGAAGAGCTGAAAGAGTTTTACTTTTCACTTGGAACTGAGTTTACATATAACGAGCAATTTTCTGTACGTGCTGGTTATTTTTATGAGGACCAAACAAAAGGAAATAGACAATATTTGTCCATGGGTGCTGGATTTAGTTATAATAATTTGAATTTAAATTTTTCATATCTAATCCCTTCGGGATCTGGGGTTACACGAAATCCTCTTTCCAACACCATAAGATTTAGTTTATTATTTGATCTAGGTGGTGGAAGTAGTACGTATTGATTAAACCTATATAAAATGATTTTGAAGCGGCCCACCGGGCCGTTTTCTTTTTTCTTACTTTTATAAAAAATATCCATGGCGTATAGAATAGGATTTGGCATAGACTTTCATCAATTGGTAGAAGACCGTGACCTATTTATTGGGGGAGTAAAGATTCCACATCATAAAGGAGCTAAAGGGCATAGTGATGCCGATGTTTTGCTTCATGCAATTTGCGATGCCATGCTTGGGGCCTTAGCCCTCGGCGATATTGGAGTACATTTTCCAGATACAGATCAAGCCTACAAGAATATCGATAGTAAAATTTTGTTGGAAAAGACATTTCAGTTGATCAAAGCAAAGGGATATCAAGTAGTGAATGTAGATAGTTCATTATGCTTAGAGGCCCCAAAGATTAAGCCTTATGTCAATGCGATGCAACAGGTTATAGCCAGTATTTTAACTATATCTATTGATGATGTATCGGTTAAAGCAACAACCACTGAAAAAATGGGTTTTGTTGGCAGGGAAGAAGGACTAGTAGCTTATGCTACAGTATTGTTAGAGAAGAAATCCTGATCTAGCAAATCAAATATCTAAATAATATTTTTGAGTACGCTAATCTTTTGGATAGTTGTAAATTCGCAAAAACCATTTCGTTGAAAGTTCGCATTATAAATCGTTCATCACATCAACTTCCTGCCTACGCAACAGTGGGTTCTTCTGGAATGGACCTCAGGGCGTTTATTGAGGAGGATATGATGATGAATCCAATGCAAAGGATACTTGTTCCAACAGGCATTTTTCTTGAAATGGAGAACGGACTTGAGGCACAAATCAGGCCACGCAGCGGACTTGCTCTTAAGCAAGGCATCACTTGTTTAAATTCACCCGGTACAATTGATGCAGATTATCGTGGTGAAATAAAGGTGATATTAATTAATTTATCAAACGAATTGCAAGTAATCCATAACGGAGATCGAATAGCTCAAATGGTATTTCAGGAGATTGTGCAAGTAGAATGGGAAGAAACTGAAGCGATTAACGAGACAGCTAGGAATCAAGGTGGATTTGGTCATACAGGAAAACAATAAAAAATAAACTCATGAGGATATTCCTCTTTTTAATGCTGCTGACAATCTCGATCGCATCGTGTAGGTCTACCCGAAAGATTACAACAGTGATTGCCAAAAGGGATAGTGCTGTAGTTGTTGTTAATCCTGCGGAATCTGACTCGGCAAAAAGTGTTCGAGAGATAATAAGCAAAATAGGGGCAAAGGAAATTACATTCAATACCTTTTCTTCAAAAGTTAAGGTTGATTATAATGACGAAAAAAACAATCGCGTTGATTTTAATGCCTTTGTTAGGATGAAAAAAGATAGTGCAATTTGGGTGTCTATAATTGCCGCTTTAAACATAGAAGCTTACCGTGTATTGATTACGAAAGATAGTGTCGTCATAATGGATAAAATAGAGCGCACTATACAGCGTAAACCACTTGACTATCTTCAAAAAATCACGAAAGTTCCTTTTGATTTTAAAACCTTGGAAGATTTGATTGTGGGCAATCCTGTTTACCTAGAAAAAAATGTTACATCTTTTACTGATCAAGGTGAAAGCATTTCGATGTCAACCCTTGGTGAAGTATTTAAGCATTTCATCACTGTGAGTAAAAAAGACTTGAATTTATTATTTAGTAAATTGGATGATATTGATGTAACAAGAAGTAGAACAGCTAATCTTACTTATGCCGACTATACTAATGTGGGTAGTTGGATGTTTTCTGGATTGAGAAAGATTTCACTCTCTGAAAAAACAAAAATTGATGTTCAGCTCGAATTCAAGCAAGTCGAATTTGATAAGCCGCTTAGCTTTCCATTTTCAATTCCTAAAAGTTATAAGATTAAATGATTCTCAAAGTCATGCACCTAATTAAACAGTATTTTGCTGAGTCAAAATCCCTAATTATTAATTGATGAGGAAAAGCGCTTTTTATATATTATTGATGGGATCTATTCTCTTTATAGCACTGAATGGGTATTCCCAGACTCGTGAGGAGTTAGAAAAAAAACGCAAAGAAATTCAGCAAGAGATATCATCTTTGCAAAATGCACAAAGTGAAATAGCCAAAGATAAGAAGGTGAATATTTCACAACTGAAACTTATCGAAAAAAAGTTGCGCAATCGATATGCTGTTATTGATAATCTTAACGACGATATGCGATTGATTGATAATACTATTTTTAGCAATAATAGAGAGATATACCGGCTACAAAAGCAACTTGATACGTTAAGAAGTCAATACGCAAAGACTATTGAATATGCCTACAAGAATAGGAGTAGTTATGATATGATGAATTTTATTTTTACTGCATCAAGCTTTAACGATGCTATTCGTCGTGTTTCCTATTTAAAAAGTTATAGACATTACCGCGATGAACAGGCTGCAAACATTAACAAAACTAGTAAGTCCCTTGCTGAAAAAATCCAGCTGCTCATTCTAAATAAAAAGGAAAAAGGAAAGGTATTAGAAGAGCAAAAGAAGCAAAAAGAAATATTGGAGGAGGAGAAGCAGGAAAAAAATCAGTTTGTTTCAAAGTTGAAACTGCGGGAGAAAGAAATCGAGAAAGAAATGGCAGCCAAGCGTAAGATTGAACGTAGTTTACAAAACGCTATTGCTGCCATTGTTAAACGTGAAATTGAAGCAGCTAGGAAGAGAGCTGAAGAAGAGGCCAGAAAAATTGCAGCAAAACCTGCTGTTGAAAATAAGGTTGCTCTGCCCATTAAAACTGTTAGTGCCCGTAAAGAGAATATTTTGGAGAATACCCCAGAGGTTACTAAGATATCCGTTGGTTTTGAAAACAATAGGGGTAATCTTCCTTGGCCAGTTGATAAGGCTAGTATCAGTGCAAGTTTTGGAAAGCAAAAAATTGAAGGAACGTCTTTGATAGAAGATAATATCGGACTTACCCTTCAAACTACTCCTGGCGCCAATGTAAAGGCAGTATTTGAAGGGGTTGTTACAAGTATATATGATGTTGCAGGTAGCCAAACCATCACTATAAAGCATGGTAAGTATTTTACAACATATTATAATTTATCTTCTGTCAATGTATCAAAAGGAGTTGAGGTACAGATGGGTCAATTACTTGGAAAGGCTGGTGTAAATGACGATGGTGATGGAGAGATCATGTTTGTGGTAAATATCGAATCTACTTTTGTAAACCCTGAGAGCTGGTTAAAAAATAAATAGTGTTCTTCTGCTACTTTCATTTAAAGGGTAGCTTCAGCAAGTACCTTTTTATATAGAGATTCATACAAGGGCACAATATTGTCTATATCAAATTTGAGCGCTTGTTCTCTTGCTGCAATTTTAAATGAGTTATGCGTTTTCTCATTCGATAATATTTTTTTTGCATTTTCCCCCATGCTTTTTATATCTCCTATATCGCTTAAGAAACCGTTTTTCCCATCTGTTATGATTTCTGGCAATCCACCGGCATTGGTTGCAATAATCGGAGTTCCTGCAGCCATAGCTTCTAATGCTGAAAGTCCAAAACTTTCATACTCTGAAGGCAGTAAAAACAGGTCAGCAATCGCATAAATTTCTTCCATATCTTGTTGCTTTCCCACAAATCGTGCATCTTCATCAAATCCCAATTCACTACAAAGTTGCTCTGCCATAGGTCTTTCGGGCCCATCTCCTACTAAAAGCAGTTTGGCTGGAATTTCTTTTCTTATTGAATCATAAGTATGAATAACATCAGCAATGCGCTTTATTTTTCTAAAATTAGAGGCGTGTAAAATAATCTTTTCTCCTTCAGGTGCGATCACCTTTCGAAATGCATCAATTGGTTTTTTATTGAATCTATGGATATCAACAAAATTATGGATGACGCTTATCTCTTTCTCGATCTTAAAGTTTGCAAATGTTTCTTCCCTTAAGTTATTAGACACTGCGGTAATGGCATCACTTTGGTTGATGGAGAATGAAACTACTGGTGCATACGTTTTGTCTTTCCCTACTAAGGTTATGTCTGTGCCATGCAATGTGGTAATGAAGGGAATATGGATGCCCTCATGTTCAAGAATTTTTTTTGCCATATATGCTGCAGAGGCATGGGGTATAGCATAGTGTACATGCAGCAGGTCTAAATGATTGTTTTTGACTACGTCTACCAGTGTACTAGAAAGTGCGGTTTCATATGGAGGGAAGTCGAATAAAGGATAAGTTGGTACACGTACTTCGTGAAAAAAGATATTTGCACTAAATCCTGTTAGCCTCACAGGTTGTTGGTATGTGATGAAATGAACATTGTGCCCCATGTCTGCAAGTGCTTTTCCCAACTCTGTTGCCAGTACTCCACTCCCACCGAAGGTGGGATAACAAACAATCCCAATATTCATATGCCTATTTTTCATTTAACGAAATTAGCTATAATAAAGTTTAAGCAAGGGTGATATTTCTGAGACTTTCATGCTTAATTTCGGTGATCTAGAATTGTTCTATCACTTTGAAATAATCCAAAAATGAAAAAGAAGCTAGCCTCGACAATGTTTTTTTTATTGGTCGTTATGTTTAGTATGGCTCAACATGCTGAAGATTCGATTATGTTCAAGCGGATTTCCGATGAAATCTTTATGAATGGAACCGCTTATTCAAACTTGAGGATTCTTTGTAAAAAAATTGGTCCTCGTCTTTCGGGATCAGTTGGTGCGGCAAAAGCTGTAATTGAAACTGCACGTATGCTCAAGGAAGCTGGGGCCGATACAGTCTATCTTCAACCTTGTATGGTGCCTCATTGGATTCGGGGAGACAAGGAAATTGGGAAAGCTATTTTAAATAATGGTAAGATAATGCCATTGAATATAGTTGCACTGGGCAATGCTGTAGGCACAGGTATGGCAGGACTTACTGCCAATGTGATTGAAATTAAGAGTTTCAAAGAAATGGAGGAGTTTGGAAAAGAGAAAATAAAGGGTAAGATTGTGTTTTTTAATTTTAGGATGGACCCTAGACACATCAATACATTTCGAGCATATGGCGAAGCAGGAGTGTATAGGGTGAATGGTCCATCGAAAGCTGCCGCATTTGGAGCTGCAGGTGTTATAGTAAGAACACTGTCTCCTGAACTGGATGACTTACCTCATACAGGAGTGACAGTATACGAAGAAGATAAACCTAAAATTCCTGCTGTAGCAATCAGTACCATTGGAGCAGTTGAACTTAGCAAAGCATTGAATAGCGGATTAGTAAAATCAATTTATTTAAAGACAACATGTAAAATGCTTGCTGACGAGCCATCCTACAATGTAGTTGGTGAGATGCATGGCGCTGAAATTCCTGATGAAATTATAACTGTTGGGGGCCATCTTGATAGTTGGGATTTAGCAGAGGGTGCACATGATGATGGAACAGGTTGTATGCAAAGTATTGAAGTATTAAGAGTATTTAAAGCACTGGGAATTCGTCCTAAAAGAAGTATACGGGCTGTGATGTTTATGAATGAAGAAAATGGTTCACGTGGAGGTGATATGTATGCTGAGATTGCAAAAAAGGAAGGGAAAAAATTCATCATGGCTATGGAGAGTGATGCGGGAGGATTTACCCCTCGCGGTTTTGGTTTTACTTGTGATCAAGCTAAAAGTCTTAAAATCATGTCATGGAAGAATTTATTTCAACCTTATGGTGCAACAGAATTTACCCTAGGTGGAGGAGGAGCTGATATTGGACCGTTGAGTGAATTGGGTACTGCAACCATTGGGTTCAATCCAGACTCACAACGTTATATGGACCTTCATCATGCTCGCACTGATGTATTTGAATCTGTTAGTGAAAGAGAACTTAATCTAGGAGCCATAGTTATGTCTCAAATGATCTACATGGTTAGTCAGAAAGGTCTTTGAGGTAGTTTTAATTTTATGTAATTCCTTTTTGATTATCTATATGGCTATCTGCCGATGAGAAACATGGCAGGCTCTTTTGGTATTTCTGGAATTTTTTTATTCCAGTCAGCAACTGTTTTGGTTTTAATCGATTCGGTTTTGGAACTTATATTGAATGCGATACAAATTTTTGTTTCCTGCTTGCAAATTTTAAGTAGGGCGTTTACTAGACTATTATTTCTGTATGGTGTTTCAATGAAGAGTTGAGTGCAATTGTCAACTGTTGCTTTTTTTTCTAACTCTTTAATTTTCTTTTCTCGTTCTCCAGGTTCTATAGGAAGATATCCATTGAAAGTAAAAAATTGGCCATTCATGCCACTTGCCATCAGGGCGAGTAATATTGAGCTGGGCCCACTTATTGGTTTAATGAGTGTGCCTAATTCTTGGGCGCATGAAATTATTTTTTGCCCAGGATCTGCAATGCCAGGGCAGCCCGACTCACTAACAATTCCTATTTTTTTTTGCTGTTTTATGCATTGCTTGAAAAGCTCAAGAGATGCTTCTTCATTTTCTTCAATGGTATGCCATTCTCTGCTATCGATGTTGAAGGTTGGATCAATTTTTTTAAATGCTCTTCGAGCAGTGCGGATATTTTCTGCAAAAAAAACCTGGCATAAATTTATTTTTTCAACCAGGTATGCAGGCAATGTATCATATCCATCTTCTGCTAATGCGATAGGTAAAAGGTAAACCACTGAATCCATGCTGTTTATTTATTGAAGTCTTGTTTCTTTAGATTTTAATTCCTGCATGCTGATTGCCGAGGCAATTATTGCATAGGATGGAGCAAATATCCAACCTATGAAAATAACAAAATGCATGAGATAGAATATAATTCCATTGCCAATAGCTAATCCTTTATGGTGGCTAATGAAATCGGATGCTTTAGTGTAATTCATCTTGTTTCCTTCGCATGAGTAATCTACCATCGAAAATCCATAGTAGTAACACTCAATCATGATTGCTAATATAGGTGTGGCCCAGCCAATTATTGGGAGTACGGATAAAAAAATTATGGAGACTACGTATACAGTTTGCCATAATGAATTTCGAATTGCTGTAAAGACGCCTTTTTTTATATGAATTAAATATCTATTTAAGTTAAAAGTGTATTCATTTCCTTCAAGTATTGAAAATGTTTTATCACTTAAGAAGGCGAATAGTGGAGCCCCGATAACTAACCATAAATATTTAAAGAGCGAAAAGTAAAGTAGCATTAGGATCAGCCATAGTACAATACCTCCAACCGCAAATAAAAATCCGAGCCAGCTGCTTTGTAATTTATCTAACCAACTTTGTAATCCGGTATCTATTGTTAGGTAAGAAATTACTGCTGTAGCAGATTTTCCAAAAAAATAAATACTCACCCCAAATAAGATAGCGTACAATATTCCTGGGATAAAGATCCATCTCCAAAGCTTATGTTCTTTAATAAAATCATGCGCTTTAAAATAAGACTGAACTGCTATAATGATTTCCTTTAGCAAGCATTTGTTTTTGGTTAATGGCAAAATACACAAATAAAGTGACTTGAAATCCATGTTGACGTGCTCTAACAACTTCAAATTTTTAAGGAAAAGTATATCTTCATTAAAAATAATATACGTGAAAGCAGAAAAACATTCACAGTTAGGCCCTGCTGTCTCGTTTTTGATAGGGCCCTTATTATTTATTTTTATTCTCTTCTTTAACCCTTTGCGTGTAGATGTATCAGCAAATCGAGTATTAGCTGTAGCCGCATTGATGATTTCTTGGTGGATAACAGATGCTATTCCTATGCCTGCTGTGGCCATAATCCCATTGGTACTATTCCCCTTACTAGGAATTTCGAAAATTTCAGAAACTGCAGCGCCTTATGCTAACGAAGTGATATTTCTTTTCATGGGTGGATTTATGATTGGGCTGGGTATCGAGAAATGGAATTTGCACAAACGCATTGCTTTGTCTATTGTGCGGTTCACTGGGACTGGAGGGAACCGTATTATTTTAGGATTTATCATTGCAACAGGATTCATAAGTATGTGGCTAAGCAATACGGCTACCACTATGATGATGTATCCGATTGCCGTTTCAGTTATTTCTGTTTTAAACGCTAAACATGCTTCTGAAAAGCAGGTACGAAATTTTTCGATATGCATTATGCTAGCAATAGCATATGCCTCTAATTTTGGTGGAATCGCAACAGTTATCGGAACGCCGCCTAATGTTGCTTATGCCTCATTCATGAATAAGAAATATGGATATGATATTTCGTTCTTCAATTGGATGCTTATTTGTACTCCAATAGCCGTTTTGTTATTAACTGCACTTTATTTTGTTCTAGTCAATATGTATCCAAATCGAATTGCATCAAGTGTTGAGATGAAGATACATATTCAAGATGACTTGAAACATCTTGGTCCTATGACAACACCTGAAAAAAGAGTCTTGTATATCTTCTGCACAACTGCATTGTTATGGATGACTCGAGACTTAATTAATAAAACAGCACTATTAAAATTGGATGATAATATGATTGCCGTTTTTGGAGCTTTGTTGTTGTTCATTGTTCCGTCAGGAAATAAAAAAGGGATGAGTAATAAGTTATTAGTGTGGTCCGATACATCAAAAATGGCATGGGGTATTCTTCTTTTATTTGGTGGTGGAATTGCGCTCGCAGGCGCATTAGAGAAAGTAGGGCTAATTGGTATGTTAGGGAAATGGTTGAGTGGTTTTTCTGGTACTACTTTAATCACCTTGATTTTAGTTGTAGCGGTTCTTTCTATATTTATAAGTGAAGTGATGAGCAACGTAGCTCAGGTAATTGTATTTGCCCCAGTTGTTACGGGTATAGCAGAAGCGTTGCACTTGAATCCATTTTTACTTGGAATACCAATGACCTTGGCGGCAAGTTGTGCTTCTATGATGCCAATGGGCACACCGCCTAATGCAATCGTTTTTTCAAGTGGGCATATTAAGTTATCTCAAATGATGAAGACAGGATTTGTAATGAATCTTATAAGTATTATACTAATCGTTTTGTTCAGCTATTATGTAGTGCCCTTAGTCTTGACATTACCTAAGTAAGGGTATTAAAATTTAGGGCAGTTTATTTTTTTTCTTAGTGGGTCTTTATATTGCCCGATGTATATTATAGACAATTCTGATCCTCCTTTAGTTTGTGATGCAGTTTTTAGGGATGAAGCATTAAGGTCATAAGAAAAGCCAAAACGAAATCCATTCAACTCAATACCTAGATATGGTATGAATGCATCATTCAATCTATACCAACCTCCTGTGTAGAGCTCTATTGGGTTATTAGCATCAAAATTGATATTCCATGACATCGTTGCCCCCGCAAGCGTTTCAGTTGCTTTGGCTTGTCGTTGATGAATTAAACTAAAATGAATTGCATTGAATTGACCAAGAGGGACATATCCTCCGCCATGAATTGTAGTCCGAGAGTTAAGTAGATAATTTCCTCCAAGAAATGTTTCTGAAGGTCTGTTAATGTGATAAAAAGACCCGCCAAGGTAAAAGCTATTTTCGCCATTTGTACTTAGAGCATACATAATGCCAGTATTGAAGTCGAAATAATTTATTGAAAATGGAGTATTGCCAAATACTTCACTCGTAACTCCAGTAAAGCCAAGCGAAGTAAGTTCATCTTCAAAATCAGCTTTCCTGAGATCAAGTCGTTTATTTGCAAAAGTTCCTTGAAAGCCAATCGTAATTTGATTTCGCCCATCTTCATCAAGTGATTTTGCATAGGCTGTTGAGATGCTATAGAAACTGTTGTTGAGTATCTTATTACCGCTTTGATCATTCACGGCAAGAAACCCTATACCCCATGTATCATTCTCCGGCAGTTGTTTATTTAGAATGGAAAAGTCATATGAAGCAGTTGATGTAGTGAATGCATTATTTATTGTTGGCCATTGTTTTTTATAGTTTCCTGCAATCCTATAAGTTCCATTGAATTTACCAGTAAATGCCGGGTTTAGGGTTAATGGGGAAACAAAATATTGTGAAAAGTGAGGGTCTTGAGCATAGACTATCGAAGCCTGAAGGAATAAGGCCGTGCATATGTATTTTAGTAATGAATGTTTGGATTTCAACAATGGACCTTGATTTAAGATTGAAGTTTTTCACCAAATGCTAAATCACCTGCATCACCTAGCCCCGGAACAATATAGCCTTTAGCAGTTAGCTCTTCATCAATCGCTCCGCACCAAATTTTTACATGGGGCTCATGCCTTCTCAAAAAATCAATACCTTCTGTGCAGGCTATTACCGAAACTACATGTATTTGTTTCACCTTCCCTTCTCTTCTTAGGAATGCAATTGTTTTTACTAGTGATGCTCCAGTTGCAAGCATAGGGTCACATAGAATTAATGTCCGGTCTTCAATCACTGGGCAAGAAATATATTCTAGGCTTATATCAAAGCTGCCATCCCCATGGTGCTTTCTATAAGCAGCAATAAATGCATTATCGGCTTTGTCAAAATAATTCAACATGCCCTGATGAAGGGGTAAACCAGCTCTGAGTATGGTAGCTAATACAGGCTGTTCAGCTAACACTTTTTGTTTTGCAATTCCTAGCGGTGTGGTTATGTCTTGTTCCTCAAATGGGAGTTCCTTGCTAATTTCATAGGCTGCTACTTCTCCTATTCGTTCAATATTTCTTCTAAATCGCATTCTATCATCTTGAATGCGCATATCCCTTAACTCACCGATCCAATTACTTACCAAAGAATGGCGTTCACTTAAATTAATGATCATACATTGCTTATTTTCGGGTTGGAATATGACAAAACTAAACCCTTTGGCATTTATATCCTATCAATAGGCCTTTTATTTCAGGCTTAAAACTTTGTTAATAGTAATAAAATGATTTATCGTGTAATTGGTTTAATGAGCGGTAGTTCATTAGATGGACTAGATATCGCCTATATTGAATTTGAAGAGAAGGCCGGTAAGTGGAAGCATACCATCATAGAAGCTGAATGTATTTCCTATTCTGGAGCGTGGGAAACTAGTCTTGCAAATGCACCGCTACTTCCAGCTATTGAGTTATTAGCCTTGCACTCTCGTTATGGGCATTACCTTGGGGAAGCTGTAAATAGCTTTATTAAGGCCCGTAGTCTCGAATTTAAGGTTGCGTTAGTCGTATCACATGGACATACTGTATTTCATCATCCTGGGCTATTTACGTTCCAATTAGGTGATGGTGCAGCCATTTCGGCTAAGACCAACTTACCAGTTGTATCTGATTTACGGTCGATGGATATAGCATTAGGTGGACAAGGAGCACCAATAGTTCCACTCGGAGAGCAACTTTTGTTTGAAGGCTATGATTTTTTTCTAAACATAGGAGGTATTTCTAATTTATCATTTAATGCCTCTAGTCAGCTAGACGCGTTTGACGTGTGCCCTGCTAATAAAGTGCTTAATCTGCTAAGTATTCAAATCGGGAAAGAATTTGATGCAGAGGGTATGATGGCATCATCGGGTAGAATCCATGAGCAGTTATACAATCAACTCAATGAATTAGCATATTACAAGCAAGAATACCCCAAATCGCTTGACAATTCATTTGGTATAGACATAGTATATCCCTTAATTAAATCCTACTCAATTCCAATTACAGATGCATTGGCAACGTACGTTGAGCATATTGCTTTTCAACTTAGCGCATCTATTGCCATGGTACTTGCTAAGCACAACTTGCCTATATCTAGTCGAAATTTACTTGTTACTGGTGGGGGAGCTTTAAATAATTATTTGATTGCTAGAATTGAACATCATTTGGCACCTTATTCAATTGAGGTAATTCTTCCAGACGAAAAAACAATTCAATACAAAGAAGCACTCATAATGGGTTTTTTAGGAATATTGAGATGGCGTGAAGAAGATACAGTTATCTCATCTGTCACTGGTGCCTCTAGGAATAGTATAGGCGGCGCCCTATGGATGGGCGGGCATTAGTTTATGAAATGATTAGCAACATGATTCCTGCTGCAATCATCAATAGTAGCGATGTTCCACCAAGAATATTAGACCATTTTCCATTGGTGTAATCGCCCATAATTTTTTTATTATTACTTACTAATAAAATCACGAAAATGATTAGAGGTGCTGTTAATCCATATATTATGGCAGTGACCACTAGCGCTTTAACAGGAGATACTCCTGTGAAATTTATAGACATGGCTATAAGTATCGATAGAATCATGATAAAGTAAAATCCCTTTGCTTCTCCAAATTTCTTGTTCAATCCTTCTTTCCAACTAAATGCTTCACTAACCATATACGATACTGAGCCAGCAAGTACTGGAATAGCTAGCATACCTGTGCCCAGTACACCCACCGCAAATAGTAAATAGGTTAATTTGCCTGCAAGTGGTTTCAATGCAAGAGCAGCTTGATCAACTGTTTGTATCTCTTTAATACCACTACTGTGTAAAACCGTTCCGGTAGAGAGGATGATAAAAAAGAAAACAAGGTTAGAAAAAAAAATCCCGGTTTTTACATCGGTTTGCATTTCATGGATAATCTTTTTATCTACTACTAATTTTTTTTCTTCCATCTCTTCAACTTCCATTGAAGTTTGCCAAAAAAATAGATACGGGGATATTGTAGTACCAAGTATACCAATCACTATTAATAGATATTGCTTATCCCATATAATATGGGGCACAAATGTTGATTTCAAAACTTGATGCCAATCTTGCTTAGTTAGAAATGGAACGATGATATAGCATAAAAGGGAAAGGCAAAACCATTTTAAATAAAATGCAATTTTAGCGTAAGGCAAAACAATAATATAGTAAGATAGGAATAGTCCAATGCAGGTGCTGAATACGGATGATGGAATACTTGGGATAAGCATATTGGCCACTGCCCCCATTCCTGCTAAATCAGCGCCAATGTTTAATACTATAGCAGTGAAACTAACTAATACAATACACATGACAAGCCATCTTGGGTAAAATGCTTTTATGGTTCCAATCAATCCTTTTTTAGTAACTAATCCAATACGAGCACACATCTCTTGCAATGCGGCCATTAATGGGAATGTAAAAACCGCTGTCCATAATGTATTTAATCCAAATAATGTCCCAGCTTGCGAATAAGTAGCAATGCCTGATGGATCATCATCACTTGCCCCTGTAATCAGGCCTGGTCCAAAGACTTGTCCAATTTTTTTGAGTACTGTATTTTTTGCTGTTCGAATGGACATGCTGTTTTTATTTAGCAAAGACTAGCTGTATATTTCATTAATATATCTAATGAGAGAAGACCTATTATAAAATTAAACCGGACTATTTTGTCCGGTTTAATTTTTAGGAGTTTATCAATATCCCCATTTTTTCATGATATCAAGGTCTTCTTTTGCACTGTCAATAGGTGCTTGTCCTTGATAAGATTCTTGTTCAACAATGAAGTGCTTTGTACCCCATTTTTTGCCTAAGTCAATAATTTCTTTTACAGGAACAATTCCTTTACCAAGTATTGTAGATTCAAACTCATCGTTTCCTTCTGTAGATTTGATTTCGTCTTTTACATGCATAGACTCAAATCTTCCTGGGTATTTTTTCATAATATCCAATGCTTTTGCTCCTCCATTAATCATGTTTCCAATATCCAACTGTTGCATGACTAAATTAGGGTCTGTCTCACTTAAGATAATATCATATAGGGATTTGCCATCCAGTTGTTCTCTAAACTCAAAATCATGATTATGGTATCCGAATTTCATTCCAGCTTTTTTGCAAAGCTCTCCTGATTTATTAAATACATTGAGAAAAGCCTTAAGTTCATTTACATCTTTTCTCATACTTTCTTCAATTGATGGACTGATTACGAAAAGCTGCCCCATGGTTGCGGCGTCTTCTATGGTGTATTTCCAACCATCTGTAAAATCTTTCTTGGAGGCATCCCAATGCTTAGGGCTCATTACCGTATGGCCACTTGGCATCTTCATCCCAAGGTCATTTAGTATCTTTTTAAATTCAGTTGCGGACCAACCATAAAATTTTCTGTCTACATAATTAGCATGCTCAACATGTTTGTACCCCATCGCAGAAAGCTTTTGTAACGTTCCTAGTGGGTCAGCTTTCATGTCGGCTCTTACCGAATAGAGTTGAATTCCTGTTAATTGTCCCTTTTTAGTAGCCGCAAAAATTTGCTCTTGTAAAAATGCTGTGCCAATGGCTGTAAGCGCAGCATTGTAAATAAATTTTCTTCTAGATTGTTTCATCTTATATTTTTTTCTGAATCAATGATAGCATTAAGTTACGAAAATTGAACTGATTCTGTTAGAAATGAATCAACTGTAAATTTAAGCTTTAAGAAATCGAGCAGTCCTGCTAGATTTACTTTGTCGCATTTGTTGCGGAATTCCAGCATAAACTAATTTGCCCCCTTCGTCTCCTGCTTCTGGGCCAAGTTCAATAACCCAATCTGCGGATTGTATGACATCAATATTGTGTTCAATAACTATAATAGAATGTCCCTGATCAATTAAGGCATTGAATGATTTTAATAATTTTTTGATGTCATGAAAGTGTAATCCAGTTGTGGGCTCGTCAAAAATAAATAGAATCTTATCCTGATGCCCTTTCCCTTTACCTAGAAAGCTTGCTAATTTAACGCGTTGTGCCTCACCACCTGAAAGTGTATTGCTTGACTGCCCAAGTTTTATATATCCCAATCCTACATCACTGAGTGGTTTTAATTTATTAGCTACGTCCTTTTCGTCGGTAAAAAAATCAATTGCGTCATCAACGCTTAGCTCAAGTATTTCAAAAATATTCTTGTTTTTATACTGCACTTCAAGTACTTCCTCTTTGAATTTTTTCCCGGCGCAACTTTCGCATACCAAGTGTACATCAGCTAGAAATTGCATCTCAACTGTTTGTTCTCCTTCGCCTTTGCAGGCATCACAACGTCCTCCATCTACATTGAATGAAAAATGCTTGGGTAAGTAGCCTCTTATTTTACTTAAGGATTGTGAGGCAAAGAGGTCTCTAACGCCATCCCATGCTTTAATGTACGTAACGGGGTTACTTCTAGATGATTTGCCAATTGGATTCTGATCAATCATTTCAACATGTTTGATGAGATTGATGTCTCCTGATATGGCTTTATGTTGTCCTGCTTTGTCAGAAATTCCTGTGATATTTTTTTCTAAGGCAGGGAATAATATTTTTTTGATGAGTGTCGTTTTTCCGCTTCCACTAACCCCACTCACCACAGTTAATATGCCTAGGGGAAATTCAACATCAATATGTTGAAGGTTATTTTCGTAAGCACCAAGCACTTGTATGGATTGTTTCCATTTCCTTACTTCTTTGGGAGGTTCAATTTTTTCATCACCTCTCAAGTAGGCACCGGTTAAACTTCGGGGAGATTTGATTAATTCATTATAATTTCCTGCAGCTACCACTTCACCTCCAAGATGACTAGCAAATGGCCCCATATCAATAATATAATCAGACTCCCGCATAATTTGCTCATCATGTTCAACCACCACAACGGTATTCCCAAGATCGCGCAAGTTTTTTAATACTATAATTAATCGTTCTGTGTCACGACTATGCAATCCAATGGATGGCTCGTCAAGAATATATAGAGAGTTGGTTAGGTTGCTGCCTAAACAACGGGTAAGTTGTATGCGTTGACTTTCACCTCCGCTAAGGCTATTTGCCAATCTTTCTAGTGTTAGGTATCCAAGTCCAACATCAAGCATGGTCTCAAGGCGTTGCGAAAGTTCTAGCAAAATACGTTTCGCAACTGCCGATTTATAGGTGCTCAGTTTTAAATTTTTGAGCCAATCTGCCAAGTCTCTCACTGGCATTCTACAAAGTTCTCCTATATGAAGGCCATTTATCTTTATATAAAGAGCCTCCTGTCTTAACCTGTAGCCCTGACAGTCATGGCAAATTGTTCTGCCTCTATATCGAGATAGCATGACCCTGAATTGAACCTTATACAGATTCTCCTCAACTTCTTTGAAGAAGTCATTAATTCCATGAGCGTGTTTATTTCCTTTCCAGAGAATATCTTTCTCTGCTGTACTGAGTTCTGAATATGGTCGATGGATAGGGAAGTCGAAATGTTTTGCCCCTTTTATAAATTGTTCCCTCCACCAATTCATTTTTTCTCCCTTCCATGGAGCAATGGCTCCATCGAAAACGCTTAGCCTGTGGTCTGGCACTACAAGGTCTGCATCAATCCCAAGCACTTGAGAATACCCTTCACAGGTTGGGCATGCACCATATGGATTATTGAATG
>CANKGM010000001.1 GCA_947481355.1 Chitinophagaceae bacterium | reverse complement strand
TTCGTTTGAGGTTGAGTAAATTATTATCAAAATATTAATTGTCTTTGTTGCCCGATGCATTTGATACGCCTGTTCTGTTGATTGTATTTAATCGACCAGATCTTACTCAACGGGTGTTAACGATTCTAAAAGAAAATAGAGTCGATAATTTGTTTATTGCTTTTGATGCCCCGAGAAATAACTCACAGGAAGAAGTAGATGCTTGTAAAGCTGTTCAAGAAATGGTTTATGGGGTTGATTGGGCGACCAATATTCGAATTCTTGCAAGGCAAACTAATTTGGGGTGTGGAAATTCTATCAGTCAAGCTATTGATTGGTTCTTTACACATGTTGAAGAGGGTATTATTTTAGAAGATGATTGTTTACCTTCTTCATCTTTTTTTAGTTTTTCACAACGCGGATTGACTGACTTTAGAGAGGAAAAAACCATTTGGCAGATTGATGGGTCGAATTTCTACCATAGTCATACACAAAATCTTTATGAGTACTCATCCTTCCCTCTTATCTGGGGATGGGCTACTTGGAAAGATAGATGGGATTCTTATCGATATAATTTTACACCTCAAGAGGCTAGCGATATTATTACAAATCAATTTGATGATCGATTAATTAAGGCTTTTTGGTTGAATCGAATAAAAGATTTTTTCTCAAATGCTGTTGATACATGGGATTATCAGTGGATGCTCACCATTTGGAAGCATCATGGGAAGGTTGTTCGCCCTCCTGTGAATTTAGTTCAGAATGATGGCTTTTCATCTAGGTCTACTCATTTTGAAGATGATCGATATAATTATCTATCCAAGACAGCGGTTAATTTTAATTTAGATAAATATTTGCCTAACAAAGTGGTGGATTACGATTTTAAATTAGATGAGTTACAGTTTAGGTGTCGTTTTATGAAAGGTAGCAGGGTGCATTCTTTTTTGTTTTTCATCAACGATAATTTTATTAAAACCATAAGACGTGCTATACGATTTAATTAAAAGGCTCTATTATTTTTTATTTACGGTTTATCTATCCATAAGGTATTCGATAAAAGATATTCGAGTTCATTTTAGTGCACGAATAAAAAAGGTTTCATTCAGTAATCACAATAGAATTTATGAGCATTGCGTGGTTGAAAATTCCATACTAGGTAAGTATACATATGTGTCAGCTTCAAGTGTGTTGAATAATGTTTCTGTTGGAGGATTCACGTCAATTGGGCCTTCCTGTAAAATTGGCATTGGCATTCATCCTACTGATAAATTTGTTTCAACAAGCCCTATATTTTATTCAACTAAAAACATGTTCAAAACCAAATTTACTGATGTAAATTCCTTTGAAGAATATAGTCGAATAGAAATTGGGAATGATGTTTGGATTGGTGCAAATGTGATTATAAAAGATGGTGTTCGCATAGGGGATGGTGCGATTATTGGTGCTGGGGCAGTTGTTACTAAGGATGTCTCTCCATATGAAATTATAGGCGGTATACCAGCTAAACACATACGCTTTAGGTTTGATGAAGAGAAAATTTCTTTTTTATTAAAGACCAAGTGGTGGGATATTGATGATAGTGCGCTGCGTAAATATGTTGAACAGTTCAAAGACTTAGATTCATTCCAGGAATTCATTAGAGAGCAGCAGGTTTAATTATAGTGGAGAATACACAGCCTCTTATATCAGTCGTTACAATCAGCTTCAATTCCAAGGACTTTATTGAAAAGACAGTACAGTCTGTTTTGAATCTGAATTATAAAAAAATTGAATACGTTTTTGTTGATGGTTTATCCACTGATGGAACTCCACGTATCATAGAATCTTATTTTCCTAAATTTAAAGAGTTGGGTATTCTCTATAAATATATTTCTGAATCTGATTCAGGTATATATCATGCAATGAATAAGGGACTAAATCTATCAACAGGAGATTCTATTATTTTTATGAATGCAGGTGACTCTTTTCACAGTGAGTTTGACCTTCAAGATCTTGTTTCCCATTGTGATGTCTACAATAATGTAGTAATAGGCTATTCAATTCAATTTCACGAGCATGATTATTACTTGAGACCTAATCCAGCCTATGAGGAAAATATGATAAAGTATCCTGCACATCAATCTACATTTGTTCCTCGTACATATTACAAAATGCATCTTTTTGATGACCGACTTAAAATTGCTGGGGATTATTTCTGGATGAAAAAAATATTAAAAAGTGCTCCGCATAAGCTGTATAAAAAAATTGTTTCCATATTCGAATTGGGTGGTAAGTCTAGTTCTAGTAAACTTAAGGACATTATACAATTGCATAAAGAAACGAACGAAGGGTTTATCTGGTTTAAAATCGTCATAAAATTTTTGATTTTTCAACTCTTAGGTAAAAAACTTACGTTCAAGCTTATGTATTCAAAAAAGTACCTAAAAATACCTGAACCACGTGTTGTCTAAAGCAAAAGCATATAATTACTTATTCTTCTCCTATTTCTTGATTTTCTTGAAACTGATTCCTATTGGAATTGAAACTCAACCGTTGATAGCATTAATTTTTGCTTTATTGATTTTAGTGCATGGTAATTATGACTTTACTACTATAAAACGTGACGTTTTCTTCGTTTATATACTCATATTCTTTATTGTTGTTTATTTCTTCATCACCCTAATATATCATCATTGGTTCTCCGCTTTCGTAGACCTACTGAAGTATTTGGTTGGGCCACTGATTTACTTAGCTCTACGTCGATATCCCCATAAAGTTTCTATTAAAACGATAACTAGTGTTGTGGTAATGTTATCATCTGTTGCTTTATTTATTTTGCTTTTACCTGGTGTTGCTCAAATGGTCTTTTATTTTATCATTTCAAGGGCAGCCAATATAAGTGGTAATGAGTTTAGGGGTATTTCAATTTTGACACCGGAGCCCAGTTATTTTTCTGTCTTTGAAATTATATTACTCATCGAAATAGAAAATAAGTTATCTGATTTAAGTATGTCTTTGCGGGACAGGAAGCATCTTAAAATGCTAAAAATAGTAGTGATTATCCTTACTTTCCTAACTAAGTCTGTCTTTGGTATATTTATTGCTGTATTGTTTCTTTTCCCATCATTTTCTTTAAAAAAAGGATTAATTACGTTTTTATTGATTGCTGTAGCTATATTCTTTGGCTTTGTAATCTATACAAATATCTTTCCCGAGAGTCGTATTTCACAGGTTATATCAACTCTGCAATTTCTCCTTTCCGGTAATGAGTTTAGTCTTCTTGACCTAGTATTTATACAAGAGTCGTCTGGTGGAGCTAGGATAATCCTCAATTTCTTTGGTTTTGCATCTATTCTTCAGCATCCATTTGGGTCAGGACTAGGGTCATTCCCTTACTTGCTGCAGGGTTATGGAGATTATTTTGAGTTAGATCTTGCCTCCCATGATGTATTGTCTCTTGCTGACCACATTAAATTTTATCCTCAGACCTACTTAGCCAATTTAGTGAATGATATAGGTGTATTTGCATTTATTTTAATTCCTATTTTATTCATCAATAATGACAACTCTAATACAAATTTTTCTTCAAAAAGGGGTATTTGTTTATTGTTGATGATATTTTTTCAATCTCAAATTACAAGTCCAGCCTTCTGGTTTGTTATGGCGGTTTCCAAAAACAATCACTCTTTCATTTTCCCGAGTCAAAATCCGTTCTTTAAAAAGCGAATTAAGGAAACTTAATGGATTATTATTTTTCCATCATCATGCCTGCCTTTAATGCCCGTAAGTTCATTAAAGAAAGTATTGAATCAGTTATACATCAGACTTATTCTCATTGGGAATTGATAGTGATTGATGATAATTCTATTGATGATACATTCAGTATAGCATCTGATTTTGCCAAGGTTGATAGTCGAATTAAGGTCTTTCATAATGATACTAATATGGGTGTTTCCCATTCTCGCAACAGAGGAATCAAGCAAGCACAAGGTAATTTTTTGGCTTTTTTAGATAGTGATGACATTTGGTATCCCAACAAACTTGCCGTACAGCAGCAGTTGATTCAATCTCATCCTGGTCGACCAATTTATTTTTCTAGTTATGAAGTAATAAATGACCATTCTCTTTCAACATCAAAGTCTTTTCTTGCTCCTTCAGAAGTATCCTATAGCGATCTTCTGAAATCTAATTCTATAGGTTGCTTAACCTCTATTATAAATCGTGAAATAGTTAATGAGCCGTCTTTTTCCGAAATTGGTCACGAAGACTACCAGCTTTGGTTAAGTATCCTACGAAATGGAGCTTCGGCTATATCAACTGCAGATGTTTTGGCAGGATATCGGGTGCATGCAGGTGGTTTATCGTATAATAAAGTTAAAGCGGCCCATTGGAGATGGCTTATCTACTACAAATACGAAAAACTTGGCTTTTTGAGGTCCGCAGCCTTCTTTATCATCTATTTTTATACGTCATTAAAGAAGCAATGGTCTTAGGTTTTGCCTATTTTTATAGCTTTACAACTTAGTACCTTTATGTACTAAGACATTTTCTACTAGATAGTAGCTCAAAGAATGAAATTTATATTTAAAAATACATCCAGAATGAGAGTTCTATTCACTCTAACGATTTTATTTTGTTTTGTAGGACTTCACTCACAAGACCTTTTAAAATCAAGGGATATTTCCAGTGTCAAGGTCAATCTTTTATCCGAGTCTGATATAGTAAAAATTACTCAGCAGTTATCAAATGCTGGTTTAACCATTGAAGACGTAAGGGAGCAACTGATCGCAAGAGGAATGCCAACAACTGAATACACAAAGTTGAAAGAGAGGATTAATCTGTCGCCCTCAAAAGGCAAGATTTTATCTGGCAAATATAAATCAGGAAATAAGGCTGATGCTGCGAAGTCTGGTAACACCAGACAAATCAACTCCCTTGGTCAGGCAGGAAATAGTGCTGAAAGGTCATCGATCGATTCTATTACTGGAATAAAAGGGCCAAGAGCGGCTAACACTATTTATATATTTGGGTCAGAACTTTTCAATAATTCAGGTCCTGAAAAAAAGAATAGTCTTTTAAAACCAAATCTATCAGTCGCTACACCACTAAATTATGAAGTAGGTGCAGGTGATCAATTGAAGATAGTTTTGTTTGGGTTGCAACAATACAATGAGGATGTTACAGTAAGCCCTGAAGGACAAATACATATTGAAAATGTAGGAATTATCAAAGTTGGTGGATTAACTATAGAGGCTGCACAATCTCGAATCAAGCAGACGATGAGGAAAGCTTACCCAACACTTTCAAATGGCACGTCAACACTTTCAATCACATTAGGAGATATCAGGACAATTCGAGTAACCGTAATTGGCGCAGCTAATTCTGGCAGTTTTGATGTTCCTTCTCTATCAACAGTATACTCTGTATTGTCACTTGCTTCTGGGCCAAATAATATCGGTAGCTACCGAATGATTGAGCTTGTTCGTGATAGTAAGGTGGTTCATAAAATTGACTTATACAGATTATTAGCAAAGGGTGATCAATCCGATAACGTGCGACTTCGTGATAACGACATAATTAGAATTCCTTCCTACACAACTCGTGTGGAATTGAGCGGACAAATTAAACGACCTGGTCTTTTTGAAGTGTTACCGAGTGAGACGTTTAAAGACATACTTGATTTCGCTGGTGGGTTTGATGATACCGCTTATACAGCCATGGTAAAAGTGATTAGAAAATCTCCGAAGGAAAGAATGGTTAAAGATTTGCTTGGCGCAGACTTTAATTTATTTAAACCGGAAACAGGTGATATATTTTTAGTAAATAAAATACTTGATCGTTTTACGAATCGTGTCCAAATTAGTGGAGCTGTCTTCAGGCCTGATCTATATGAATTTACTGCTGGGATGAGAATTTCCGATTTGATAGCAAAATCAGATGGGTTATCAGAGGACGCCTTCCTAGATAGAGGATTGTTGGTTAGACAAAAAGATGATTTCACAAAAGAAATGATTTCGTTTAATGTATTGAAAGCGTTACAAAAAGTATCAAATTTTGATTTGGTCTTGAAACGTGAAGACCAATTATTTATTAGTTCGCTTACTGATTTGAAGGATAGCCTCAATATAACCTTGCAGGGAGAGGTTCATTTTCCTGGTGATTACTTTTATATAGAAGGAATGACATTGAAGGGGCTGATACTTCAAGCAGGAGGTTTTACAGACGCAGCCTCAAGTATTATTGAAATTGCACACCTTATTCCGCGTGACTCCATCTTAGTAAATGACACAAGGGCAAGTATCACTGAAACAATAGAAATAAAAGACAGCCTCAAATTTGGAGAACTTGATGTCGCACTAAAGCCATATGATGTTATAACTATCAGAAAGAAGCCAGCATACAATACACTTGAAACTGTTTTTGTAGATGGACAAGTTCAATTTCCTGGACCTTATGCATTGCGTGATGCACAAGAACGAGTAAGCGATTTGTTTAAGCGTGTTGGAGGTGTTCTTCCTAGTGCTAGCATTGAAGGCGCATATTTAAAGCGATTTAAAAGTGAGGAAGACCGAAATAGAATAAGTGATGCTACAAGACGCATGCAGTCCCTTTATGCTGACTCTTCCGGGACAGTATTGACAGATGTAGATAAAGAGATTGATCGAATTCCTATTGATCTTGAGTATATTTTAAAAAATCCTGGTTCTACACAGGATGTTATTTTGAAAGCGAAGGATGTGTTGATTGTGCCAAAATTTGATGCCCAAGTAAGAGTTAACGGTGCTGTATTACAATCTACTCAAATTCCATTTGAGCCGGGTAAACGTTTTAGAGGATACATTTATTCAGCTGGAGGTTTTTCAAAAGAAGCATGGAAAAAACGTGCCTATATCGTTTATGCAAATGGTAAAGCAAAAACAGTAAGATCTTTTTTAATATTTAGAAAAACACCAAAAGTGAAACCCGGTTCAGAAATTATTGTTCCTAAAAAGCCATTATTTAGAGGGGCTTTACCTTTTGGTGAAATGATTGGTATCTCGAGTGCTATTGCTTCACTTGCGGGAGTTGTTATAGCTATTCTTAAATTGTAATTTTTTTGATTTCACACCTAGTTAAATATTTACTTCTTTTTTGGGCATTGGTGTTTATTCCTTGTTTAACTAGGTCTCAATCTATTCCTGTTAATCCTATCTCTTTTGATGAGACGATAAGAGACCTTCAATTGGAGGGTAATTATTTATCAAATTCTTCTCTCACTATTCGTCCAATTCTTTTCACTAAGAAAAACACGGTTGATTCATTATATCATTTGATGTCTTCTAAGGGGGACACTCCATTGAGAAGTAAAACCATCCATTTTTTGTGGAATGTTGGCCGATTTAATATCCTTCCTGTAGAAATTCTTTCTAAATATAATTCGCATCATCCATATGGTTGGAATGATGCGGCTATGATTCCAGCTAAAGGATTTCAAAGCATTGCTAGCGCAGGAGTGTATAGTGAAATAGGGCCGCTTGCTATTCAGTTGAACCCCGGATATATCTATGCCGAAAACGGGAAGTACGATCTGACTCAAAGTTATGGTTCGCTACCAACAGGTACGTATAAAAAGTATTTAATTGGACAGAGTAGTGTTCGACTTAATGGAGGGCCTATTTCAATAGGCATATCAAATGAAAATTTGTGGTGGGGCCCCGGTAAATATTCAAGCTTAATGATGAGTAATAATGCTCCCGGTTTTTTACATATGACCTTTAATTCTAGAAAGCCCTTGAAAACACCTGTTGGTCTTTTCGAGTGGCAAGTTATTGGAGGGCGATTGGAAGATGAGAAAAACATTGACATGCCTCTTGAAATAAGAGGTTTAAGATCATACCGAAAAGAATATGGAAGTAATAGCAGGTTTCAAGGTGACTGGAAATATATCAATGCAATGATTTTTACCTATCAGCCTGCTTTCTTGAAAGGCGTTTCTGTAGGATTTAGTCGACAATTTTCTGGTTTGAGTAAATCGGTTTTTAATAATGCCACCGATCAAAACTTTGCCTCAAAATACTTACCTGTTTTCGGCAAATTGTTTAAGTCGAAATTGGTTAATGATGATTCAAAAAGTTGGAATCAGTTGGCAGATATTTTTCTTCGGGCCGTTATGCCAAAATCACATGCTGAGTTTTATCTCGATTATGGTTGGAATGATCATTCATACAATGAAAGGGATTTTATTATGAATCCGTCTCATTCTGCTTCATTTATTGTTGGTGCCCAGAAGCGTGTTGAACTAAGAAAGTCGGTATGGTTAAGTTTTTCAGGTGAAGTGACACATATGGAGCAAACACCTGATTATTTGGTACGTTGGGCTGGAAGTTGGTATGAGCATTACCAAGGAACAGGATATACAAATTCTAATCAAATTCTTGGAGCCGGCGCTGGTTTTGGATCTAACTCCCAAGTATTTTCTACAGCATTGAACAAAGGGTACAAAAAAATCGGAATTCTCCTTGAACGAGTTCAACGCGCTCCAAATACGCATAAAGTAAGATGGGATGAACTTTCGTATGGGATCATTGGCCAGTATAAGTTTGACGATTTTATATTGAGTTGGCGATTGAGTGGTGTTGATTCTAAAAATTACGGTTGGAAACAAGATTTTAATCGTTTCAATTTTATTGGAATGATTTCTGCTCGGTATTATTTTTTTTAACATATTAGTATAGAGAATGTCTTTTGTTGCCTAGTTGTAAATTTATGTTTGGGAATAGAGTTTATATAATCGTTTGTTTTTTGACGTTTGTTTTTTTGGGAGATAAACTGTTTGGACAAACTACACTTCCTGTTTCGAATAGTTCACTTGAAGAAATATTCCGTCGCAAGCAATTGATGTCAGATTCAGTGAAAGGTGACTTGTCGAATTTCTCTTTTATGGTCAGACCTATTCAGCTTGAGCATTTTACGGGCTCTAGTCGGAAATTGTTTATCAATCTGCTCCAAGTGGAGCACATCGAACAATTCAATACCAAAGTTCCACTGCGCTACGCTGACGGGTCTATGTATCCTACTCGTGGTTGGCAAGGACTTTATGCAATTGGTGCAGAGGCTCGGTATAGAAATATCATGCTAAGACTTCGTCCGGAATATGTTTGGGCGTTTAACCCTTCTTTCCCTACTTTTCCAAGTGACCATTATAATATCATTTGGAATTATTATTATAACTGGCTTAATAAGATAGATCAGCCAGAACGGTTTACACAGGAACCTCTTCGAAGGTTGTTTGCAGGACAATCTAGAGTGCACTATGAATATAAAAATATGGCCTTGGGGATATCAACAGAAAATTTGTGGTGGGGTCCTGGTCGATTCAATTCATTGATCATGAGCAACAATGCTCCTGGCTTTTTGCATTATACGTTCAACAGCACCAAGCCAATCAAAACGCCTGTGGGATCATTTGAATGGCAATTTATATGGGGTGGTAAATTAAAGAATTCTGGTATTCTTCCTGATGAGACAAATCGAACGTTTAACGGTAGGTTTATATATCGACCAAAAGATACTCTTCATCAACGAATCTTTACTGGAGGTATCATCACGTGGCACCCTAAGTGGTTAAATGGTTTGTTCATTGGAACTGATCTAGCATCTATTTGCTATAAAAAATCGGGAACACCATCTGCCACCATGGGCTCTGTGTTCGCTAGATATGTATTGCCAGAGGACAACGCAGAAATGTATTTTCAATATGGACGTTCCGATAAGATGGCAACAGCATGGAATTTGTTAGAAGATACAATACCTAGAGGATATCTAGCTGGTGCACGAAAATTATTTAAGTTAGGTAATCAGAACAAAAAAAATCCTTCTTTTCTTCAATTAGGCATAGAAGTTACCCAATTACAAGTACCTAATCTTTCATTGATTCAACAGGCCAAAAGTTGGTATACCGATAACTCAGTAAGGCATGGTTTCACAAATAATGGCCAGGTGTTGGGCTCACCAATTGGTCCAGGAAGTAATTCACAGCGATTAGAATTTTCATGGATAAAAGGGACAACTAAAGTTGGAATAGAAGTTGAACGATTAGTTCATAATGCTGACTTCTATTATAACTATAATGTAAATTCAGGATCTAAAGATTTTAATAGGCAGTGGGTGGATTTATCTTCTTCTCTCGTTTGGAGTTTTCAGTATAAGCAATGGTTCTTTTTCGGACAGATTTCATTCATTAGATCTATAAACTATAATTGGAAATCATTGATTCCTCAGCCGGTTACTCCAGAAAATTATTTTTCTGATGGTTGGGATTTTATGAATGTTCATAGAAGGATAGGCTTTATTTATGATTGGAGCAAAGTTGTACAGAAAATAAAAAAGAGTAAACGCAACAATTAAGATGAAGAGTTTAGCTAAAAAGACTGTAATTATAACTGGTTCTGGTGGTTTAGTTGGTGGAGAAGCTTGTCGTTTTTATCATCAAAAAGGATATAGAGTTATTGGAATTGATAATGATAAGCGTTCCTATTTTTTTGGACAATCAGCTAGTACTAAATGGCAGGTTGAGCAATTGAAGCAAACATTAAGTGAATACGAGCATTATGATGTAGATATAACAAGCCTAGAGTTAATCGAGCCTATTTTTAAACAAAATGCTTCGGCTATTGAATTAATTATTCATTGTGCGGCACAGCCCTCGCATGATTGGGCTGCAAGAGAACCGCTTACGGATTTTGAAGTGAATGCATCTGCTACGTTAAAATTGTTAGAATGTACAAGAAAGAATGTGCCTAATGCCATATTCATTTTTACATCAACCAATAAGGTCTACGGTGATAATCCAAATGGGTTGCCTTTAGTTGAATTACCAACCCGTTGGGAAATTGCAGATTCTCATCCGTTTTATCTTCATGGAATTGATGAGTCAATGTCAATTGAAAATTGCACACATAGTATTTTCGGAGTGAGCAAGACTGCTGCAGACTTAATGGTTCAAGAATATGGAAGATACTTCGGATTAAATACTATCGTGTTTAGGGGAGGTTGTCTTACTGGTCCTTCGCATAGTGGCGCTGAGCTTCATGGTTTTCTTGCATACTTGGTAAAGTGTGCTACATCTGATAGGCCCTATACTATATTTGGTTATAAAGGCAAGCAGGTGAGGGATAATATTCACAGCGCAGATTTAATTTCTGCATTTTGGGAGGTGTCCCAATCCCCACCTCAAAAAGGATCTGTATATAATATGGGTGGTTCTAGGCATTCCAATATTTCTATGATTGAAGCAATCAATTGGTTGGAAAATAGACTGGGAAAACGGATGGATTATACTATTGATGAGTTGAATCACCGTAAAGGCGATCATATATGGTATGTATCCGATGTAAATAAATTCAAAACTGATTTTCCAAATTGGTCATATCGATATAATATAGAAGATATTCTTGAGGAGATGGTTTTAACCCAGCTCCAGTCAACTAGTTTAAAATAATAAAACAGTATTGGCCCACCTCGTTAAACGCAGCATTAGTAACTTATTCCATCTGGGTTCAGTTCAAGCAACTAATGTTTTATTGCAGTTAATTCTAATTCCGTTGGTTTTGAAACGAGTTGGACTAGAAGCTAATGGTTATGTATTGATTTCATTATCCCTCTCGGGATTTATCTCTATTCTCCTTAATTATGCGAGCAATCAAACTGGCCCAATTGATGTAAAGCTTTCTATTGGCGATATTGTAGCTACTGAGAAAAGCTTGGCACCCCTTTTTGGGATCCGTTTTATGTTTTTTGTTTTGTACTTAGTGGTTGCAATAGCGACTTATTTACTTCATTTACCTTTTTCAGTTTTTTTATTGGGTATTTGTTCCTTGGTTTTTTCAGAAGTGATTAACCCTTATATTTTTTTTTTAGGCTTAGAGCAGCTTAAGTACTTTAATCTAGCTAATTTATTTTCAAGAATACTAACATTCTTTTTAGTCTTTCATTTTATTTTAAGCCCTTCACATGCACCATTGGTGAATTTATTGGTTGGGTTTTCACAATTGTTAGGCTTTGGTTTGTTGTGGCTATACCTTTTTAATACAAAGCGAATAACAAAAGGTGTTTTTTCATTTCGCGGCACTGCCTTTGCACTTAGAAAAAACTTCCCGTTGACAGTTTCTAATTTGGCAGTTCACCTTCAACAATCAGTGTATTTATATGGTCTTGGTTTTATGGGAAATCCTGTTGTACTGGGTGCTTATGCTATTGCAGACAAAATTATTTGGGGAGCACGAATGCTTCTGGTTGCGTTTTCAAATTCGATCTATCCTGTTGCCATTGAAATTCACCATCGTAGTTATGAGGAATGGCTAGGCTTCAGAAAGCAAGTGAATAGGGTCCTGTTTTTTATGTTACTCGGATTAGGGATTCTTATTTTTCTTTTTGCTCCATTAATTGCATTTTGGCTTTCAAATTCCTCAGACCAGGAGTTGGTAATAACATTTATCAAATGGATTTCTATTGTTCCATTGATAATAGGCTTAAACGCGCTTAATGTTATGGAGATATTAATGGACAAGACATTTTCAATTCAGCTTAGGCTTAGTATTAGCATTTTTATCATTTCTATAGTACTCACTTTGGTCTGCTTAATATTACTGCCACTAAATTTTGCATTCATCTACTTATTACTCATAGAGTCGATTTGTTTGGTCTTTTATGAAAAGAATCGCCGTCATATTAGTTGACTGGAACGGTATTGAAGTCACATTGCCTTGTTTGCAATCCTTGAATGCAGTAAAGCCTTCTGATAAGTTTACTATTGAATTAATCGTAGTTGATAATGGGTCTACTATTCCCATTGCCGAACGCATTAAAAATAAGTATAGGGATGTTATTGTTTTTAGGTCTGAAGAGAATCTCGGTTTTGCAGCAGGGTGTAACGTAGGAATTAGGTACGCAATTGAATCAAGATTCGATTATTCTTTATTATTAAATAATGATACAACTGTTGAACCAGAATTTTTGAATCATCTCTATGATTATATCGAGATGAATCCTGCAGTTGGACTTGCTCAACCCAAAATTTTATTTCAGCATGACAAAAATTTGATTTGGAATGCTGGGAATAGATTTAATAAGTGGATTGGACTTACTAGTACAAAAGGCTATGGTAAGAAGAATAGTGATAAATATGATTCTATTACTACTATGCCTTGGGCTACGGGATGTTGTATGTTCATAAATAATAAACTGTTTACAGAGTATGGCTTAGGATTGCTTAATGAAACGTACGAGACATATTATGAGGATGTTGAATTTTCTTTTCGACTTAGAGAAAAGGGTTACGAAATTGCCTATGTACCCTCATCTATAATATATCATATTGCAGGGTATAGTGTCAACTCCAATAAGGAAACTCAAGAAGGTCGTACACATCCATTCGTTGTTTACTTGCATTCTCGAAATCGCATTTTTCTACTGAGGGAATTTTCAACGTGGTATTTATTTCCAACAGTAGTATTATTTCAGATTGTATATTACTCATTGTTGATGTTGAGATTCTTACTCTTAAGAAGGCCCAAAAAACTACGTGCTGTGTTAAGGTCCATTTTAGATGGAATTAACAATTCATATGATTCTATGAATCGATCTTTTTCTTCGCCAATAGTCCGTTGTTAAAATAAAATCGCTCACTCTTTGGAAGTAGCTGCGCAACTACTGCAGCAATATTAAAAGCCATAAAAATAGGCCTGAAGATCAAATAGATCAATCCTCTTCCAACTTTTCCTAGTTTGCTTTTAGGGAATAATTCTTTCAGTTTTTCTTGTCCATCTCTCACATAAAGTGATGTTAGTGTTATGATTAGTGCAAAACCGGAGAGTATTCGTTTTTGTTTACTAATGATGAATCCATTTTTCGTGAAGAGGTCTTTTAATCCGAAATATGAATATCTGCCATAATCATATGGTATTTCATGTTCGTTCCATATGAATGGTGTTGTGAGGAGAATGGAACCTCCTGGCTTTAATACGCGAAACATTTCATGAATCATTTTTTCAGGTTCAAAAACATGCTCAAGAACTTCAAAGCAAACTATTGAATCGAAGCTATTGTTTTCAAAGGGAAGATCTACTCCATTGTAAAATAGATCTGTTTTATGCTTTTCATGATATTTTTCTGTTGTTTCTATATCTATACCAATATACTCAGTGCAGGAAAATAAATGGGCATAAGGTTTTTCGCCACAACCTATATCTAAAATCTTTCCCTGGATATCATTAGATTCACTTTTGATGAAAGAATATAATTTTCTTCTTGGTAAGTAAAAGTCATTCAAAATCACCCCAAAAAACCAATTTGGGCTGAAGCGTTGCTTCCGGATTAACTCAATGGTATTGTTAAAAAACGCCATATTCTTTTTTAATGATCAATTGTTGATATATACTTGAAAGTAGGCCAGTTAGAAACCACCCCAAATAGCTTATGTAAAGATACGATTCAATTGATGCTGTTAACATCGGTATGATCATACCCACTTTAAATACAAAAAGCAAAATGCCAAGCTGTTTCGATTTTCCTGATGATTTCGTAAATAGTTTTATAGACCAGTGTATGCTTATTATCAGCATGGATATGTATAGTGAAATAGATATTATTCCTGTTTGTACGCCAAGTATGATCAATTGATTTTCTCCTCCTGTATTTAGACCCAATTCTCCTGCAATCCTTCCCGATTCACCTAGGCCAATGCCTAATGGATGTGCAGTAATTGATTCTATCCCATCAACCCATTCCACTAGATGTGAAAGGCTTGATGAATTTGAAAAGTTAAACGTATTAATGATAAATTCCGATAGGGTATGGTCTGTTAAAAAGTATAAAATAACAATAAGAATTACAGCCATTGCAATGTGAAATGCCAATAAAATTTTTTTCTTTTTTGTTACAATAGCAAAAATATATATAACCAATAAAAAGCCTGCTAAAGATGCCCTAGAAAGTGCAAATACTACCGACAGTAGTGCCGCCAATATAGTAAGTAATATTATGTTTCTATTTGCACTATCTTGTTTTGACATAAGCGCTATCAGTACAGCAATAGTCAATAAAGTTGCTGCAGCATGTTCAAGTGGGTTTGCAAAGAAACTAGCAAATCTCTTAATGCCTCCTTCGATTTCAAACGTCCACGTTAGTCCATCATGCCCTGTCGGCTCAATCCCTAAAAAAGTAAAGTTATAATCTGAGTATCCAGTGATTGATTGTAAATGGGTGTATGTAGCTATTTCTAAAAGTAAAACAGAACCACTTGCTATGGCAAGAATACAAATAAGAATTTTATATTTTGATACCCATATTGTTTCAGGTTTTATTAATCGTCCTATAAAATATATAAAAGGGAAGAACGCGATATTCTTGAATGCAATGGCTTTCTCAAATATACTATATCCTCCAATGGGCAGAAATATATAGATTAGGTTGTAGAAAAAATAGACTAGAATAATTTTATCTAAGTTGGTTAAACTTGGATATTCTTCCAATTCATATATTAATAGTCCAAGTGTGATTAAAACAATTATCTCTTTTGTGTACTGAACAAGTGGTATAAAGTCTCCTAATCCATATAGGTTAAGTATAGAAAGAGTTGTAATATAAATTGGAAGTCCAAATATGAAAAAGATTAATATCCCGTCATGTTGCTTTGATAGCGTTTCTTTGACTGAATAGAAAAAGCTGGCAAAATATACCAGGGGAAAAATGCTTAAAAAGGGAATTAGGAAGTTCACTGTGGTAAAGATAATTGATAATGCCGATTAGCTGATTATCGGCTTAAGCCCTTTTTGCATGCATGAAACAGGAAGAGCATGATAAACATACTATTGGTCAGTAGATACCTTTTCCATAAACGTTTAGGCTCTTTGGTAAATCGATACAGCCATTCTAGTCCATTTTTCTGCATCCATGAAGGTGCTTGTGATACATTACCAGCATGAAAATCAAAAGCGGCACCGACTGCTATGAGTACTGCAGGAATGTAATCCTTATTGTCGGCTACCCATCTTTCTTGCCGAGGACATCCTCTGCCGACGAACACAATGTTTGCTCCTGAACTGATAATTGTTTTTCTATCAAGTTCTATTTCCTCTTGAGTTGACTCTCTGAAACGATCAGATTGAATGCCTACAATATTTGCTGTAGGATAGTTTTTATGTATAAAGCTCTTTAACTTGATTAAGGTATTATCAGTGCTGCCATATAAAAATATTTTTACACTATTTCCTTGTGATGCCTCTAATACATGGAGCATTAGAGTGGGGCCATAAACCCTGTCTTTTAATTTGGCATTATGAAAATAATTTAAGGCCCATTTTATGGGTTGTCCATCCGGAACAACTAGGTCAATTGAATTGATTTGTGACTTAAGTGCTTTGTTCTTATACCCCTCTATTAAGCCATGCACTGCAAGTGGTGAAACAGCAAAATGTTTTGGATTCTCATTTGATAATGCTTTTTCAATAATTAGCGTGCATGCCTCTTTATAGTTGGTCATTGCATAACGGATTCCGAAAAGTAGTTCGTAATGCATAGTTAGTTTGCCTTCGATTTGGTGATGCTATCAATGATGTTGATGTAATCTGATGCAGATTTATTCCAATTGAAATGGGCGAGTCTATGTATTCCTTTTTCTATTAATGAATTTCTAAGTGCAGAATTTTCTACTATTTCATTTATGCTATCAACTAGTTCATTCAAATGGAATGGCGAGAAAGTTGATACTGCATCACCTCCAATTTCAGTTAAGCATGAATTGTTTGCAATGAGCACAGGTAGATGATATTGGAACCCTTCCAGTATAGGTATTCCAAATCCTTCATAAGTTGAAGGTAGGACGTATGCGATTGCTTTTTTGTATAAAAATGGTAAATCTTCGTCTTCCACGTAACCAGTAAAATAGACGTCGTTTTCAAGATTTAAGTTTTTGATGGTTTCAATGATTTCTTGATGACTGTTGTTGTATATTTTGGGATTTGGTCTTCCCACTAAAAGTAGTTTGATATTCTTCTTTTTTCTTACTTCGTGTAATGCTTTTATTAAAAAAGGGATATTTTTTCTCTTCTCCAAACCACCTACATGCAAAAGGAATGGGGTGTCTCCAATTTCATCTAAAGCTAATTGAGTTGTTTTAGTTGGAGAAATTCTAAGTTCTATTGTTTTTGGCCCTTGGTAAATTACATGCATTTTTTCTTTCAGGAAAGGCAGAAAGACACTAAGCCTAGATAGCGAAAAAGTAGAGGGTACAATAATGGCATCCGCTTGTTTTGCTGCATTGAGCGAAATGAATTTGAACCACTTGAGCCAAGCAGGGTTGTAATAGGATGGGTGGTCAAAAAATAAGGCATCATGAAACACAACAATATGCCTCGCCTTCAATTTAAGTAAGGGTAAATAGTAGTCGGTACAAATCAGTACTTCTGATTTAGCCAAAAACGTTTTGACCGGCAGGGTTAACTGTTTCCAAATAAAAAAACTGATGTGTTCATAGATTTTCCCAAAGATATTGTTACCCCAATAGGGCTTCCAAAAGGAGCTGAACTCAATGATAGAATAATCTTGTTTATTCGTATTGTTTATGCCTTTTAGTAATTCCGAAAGGTATGTTTTGGTGCCTGTTGTAGCCAACTTTAGGTCACGTGTATCGATTCCTATACAAACAGGTTTATTCAATTTGAGTTGAAGTTAAATATACCTCTAAAAATAGGACAAATTCGGGTATATTTGGATGTCATTACCTACTATGTTTAATTCAGTTAGTCGCTATAAAAATCAAGTACTCGTTTTGTTGCTAATGATCTTTTTTTCATGCCTGTTGGGGTGCAAAAAAAATCTGACCATTAGAGAGGCTGTATATGCACAAAATTTCGAAACAAATGACTCTAAAAACATAACGGCAGTGACTGGTTGGGGAGAGACTCTCAATAATTTGGTTAATCCATTTAATGGAACGAAAGTATTAGGTATGTTTAATAATACGCTAGTTACCCTAAAAGTATACAGACTTCCTCCTCACAATATGGTTTATGTAGGGTTTGATTTTTATGCTCATGATGGATGGGAGGGAAATAAAAAAAGTATTAACGGAATTGTTGATGTATGGAATGTTCGTGTTAACAATCAGTATCAATTATCTACTACGTTTTCCAATACACCAAATAATAAACAGTCATATCCTGATTGGATTGGAGTAGGCGTCCCTGCTCCCGCTAGAGGGAATTCAATCGATACCTTATTGCCGGGAGTCTGTGCCTACAAAGATCGATTTAATGGGACTTCTAAATATAGAATTTCGTTTTCAAGGCCTCATGTGGATTCTGTACTAGTGTTACAGTTGAATGATGCATTACAAGGAACTAATTGCAATAAGTCCTGGTCTATTGATAACCTTATTGTTGAAGCTATAACTAACTAACCATGTCAACACTTTTTATACATGGGAGTGCTGATTTATACGGTTCTGCAAAAATTTTACTGCAAATTGTAAAAGTATGTGTTCGAGAAAAAGAAGATGTAGTAGTGATATTACCCCATCATGGAACATTAGTTTATGAGCTAGAAGATTTAGGCGTTGAAGTTTGTATTGTGAATGTGGGGGTATTGAGAAGGCGCTATTTTACCCCATGGGGAATACTAGGTAGAGTAGTGCTTTGGCTCTCATCCACATATAAGATAACTCGACTGATTAAGAAGTATACTGTTTCAACGATTTATATTAATTCCGCAAATGTCATTCTTGGTCCAATATTAAAATCGTTGACTGGACTTCCCTTAATTTGGCATTTGCATGAAATTGTTGAGACTCCATCCATACTTAAATATTTTTTAGTTAGGTTGATTGAAAAATCAAATCAAGTTATTGCAGTTTCTGCTGCTACAAGGGATTTTTGGATGAAACAATCAACTAAATTAGATATTCACTTACTGCATAATGGTATCCCAACCAGTGATTTTAAACATGCCGTTTCCCTAAATGATTCTGAATTTCCTTTTACCTTGAAAAATACGCATAATGCAATCCTTATTGCTATGGTGGGTCGTGTCCAACCCTGGAAAGGCCAGGCTTATTTTTTAAACATAATGAAAAGCTTTTTTGATGAGATGAAAGTGTCTGATTTGAATGTATATGCAATTATGGTTGGGGATGCCTATCCAGGATATGAGTATTATGTAGAGGAACTTCAGCAGTCTATTATTGATAAAGAACTAGTCGATAAGGTATTTTATATTGGATACCGAAGGGATGTTCCAGCAATACTTGCATCTATTGACTTATTAGTACTCCCTTCCTTGTTGCCTGATCCTTTGCCAACTGTCGTGTTAGAAGCAATGGCTTCTGGAAAACCTGTCTTAGCTACCCTCCAAGGAGGTGCCTCCGAAATGATACTTGATGGTGAAACAGGCTCTTTCATTCCTTTAGATGACCACAAAAAGGCTGCAGAAACCCTCCGGTTGCTGTTGTTAGACACCGAAAAGATGCGTCAGATGGGTCAAAAAGGAAGTCAACGGGTTAATGAGTGTTTTTCCTTGGAGGCATTTGAGTCCAATTGGTTAAAACTCTTTCGCACATTCTGATAGCAACTGCCTTCAAATAGTATAAAAACTTTAATTTTATCACATGAAGTTGAGTCGTTCGCACCTGCTTTATGTACAATCAAAATATATAGCTGACCTATTTGCCATTTTTTTGTCTTTTGGGATAGCTTTTTATGTCTATGAAAGCAACTTAATATTGGTTTCTAGGAAGGAATTCTTGTTGGTATTACTCATTATGACATCATCTTGGTTTCTGGGTGGTATTTTTTCTAAATTATACATAGACCGAAGGACAAAAAAATTCTCAGAAGAAATTATTGTTTCATTTTACAATATTTCAATTACCGTTTTATTGAGTAGTTCTTGTTTTTTTTATCTCTTCTCAACCAAAAGTATTTCAAATGATTTTTGGGCACTTTTCTTCGGGCTGATTTTTTTATTCTCTGTACTCTTTAAATACATCATAAGAAAGTACACACACTATCTTATTTATAAAGGAGAATTGACTGAGCATTTTATATTGATTGGTTATACTCGATCTGGTTCCGATTTCATTGAAATGGTAGAGCGATTTACCTATTATGGATACCACTGTTCCGGAATTATCGATGATGAAAAAGTAAATATTCAAAACGTACCTTATCTAGGAAATCTTTCAGAATTGGAAGCTATTTTGAAGGTTCAACCTACCCAAGAAATTATACTTGCTTTGTCAAATGCAGAGGCTGGTGCTGTAAAGAGGATTATACAAATTTGTGAACAATACCATAGAAAAGTAAGGTTAATTCCAGATCTTGAAAAATATACCAATGCTAATATTGAAGTTGCTGATCTTGGTATAATGCCTGTATTGAACTACAAGAAGCTTCCTTTAGATAGATGGGAAAATCGGACAATGAAGCGGTTATTTGATTTAATCTTTTCAACACTATTTTTTCTTTTCATTGGTATTTGGCTTTTACCCCTCTTGTCATTATTGATCAAATTTTCTTCTAAAGGCCCAATATTATTTAAGCAAATAAGATGGGGCTTGTCTAATGAACAGATTGTGTGTTATAAATTTCGCTCTATGTCTATTGATAGTGCAGAACTAGATGCTGCTGGAAATTATGCTCAAGCTAAAGTGAATGATCCAAGGGTTACACGATTAGGTAAATTTTTACGTAAAACCAGCCTTGATGAATTACCTCAATTCTGGAATGTAATGATTGGTAATATGTCAGTTATCGGTCCAAGGCCACACCCCGTCCCACTTAATATGGCATCAATTGAGACTGTTGAAAATTATATGTTAAGGCATATTGTTAAGCCAGGCATTTCTGGCTGGGCACAAGTAAATGGCTATAGGGGAGAGACAAAGAGTATAGCGGATATGCAAAAAAGAGTTGACCACGATTTATACTACATTCATCGCTGGAATATCTTTTTTGATATCCAAATCGTACTTCAAACCATTATCAACATCTTTAGGGGAGACCAAAATGCATATTAAATTAGTTCGAACAATACTACTTTTACTATCCTTGATTGTTTCAATTTCAAGCTATTCACAGGCTGTTTTTGAAAATGTAGACAATAGTATTTACGAGTACTTGAATCGGCAAGCACTAAGGGGTAACATCATCATAGATGATATGATAAGGCCACTGACACGCAATCAAATTGCGGCATACCTAAATGAACTTGATTCAGCATATAATACCCAAAAAACATCACTCAATACAGTTGAACGCAGTGAACTCCTGTTTCATATTAAAGAATTTGGACTTGGTATAAGCGAAGGGAGTGTAAATAGCGTTAAGGAAAGATGGTTTAAGAAAGATCCACGAGGTAGAATCCGTTTTTTGTCTAAGATAGATTCCCTGCATTCACCTGGTCAAAATACTAGGAATCTACTGCAACCATTTCAATTTAATATTGAGCCTGTTATACAAGGATCTGTTTTTTCTTCAAATGATAAAAAAACATCTATATATAAAGCAACTGGCCTTCAAATTTGGGCATCATTAGGCAAGCGATTTGGACTACAACTACACTACAAGGATATCAATGAGGAGGGGACTGGAATTGACTTCGATAAAAAACTTACACCTCAACAAGGGTATATAGCATCTGTTCATCCTGGTACTAAAACATTAAATTATGCTGATGTAAGAGCAACCATGACTTACCAATGGAAGAATGGATTGTTTGCAGTAGGTAAAGAACAATATGTAAGTGGATATGGGCTCAATGGTAATCTTATCTTTTCTACAAAGCCTCCCAGTTTCCCTTACATTAGATTAACTCAGCAAATTTTACCATGGCTGAAGTTTGAATATATGCATGCTGTGTTAGCATCTCGGTTAGTAGATACGCCAAATAGTTATATTGTTTCAAATGGGGGTGTCTTTGGAGGACAACGATTTAAAATGATTCCCAAGTACATGGTTTCACATGCATTTTCATTACGACTTAAAAAAGGATTAACCCTGATGTTAGGTGAATCTGTTGTGTATAATGATCGTATTCAACTTGGGTATGTCCTTCCCTTGATGTTTTATAAAGCTTGGGATCAATATATTTCTGGTACGAATATTAACGCGGGTTCTAATACCCAATTTTTCGTTCAACTCTCTTCGCGTAATCAACTTAAAAATACACACCTCTATACCTCGATTTTGGTGGATGAGTTTAGCCCATCTGCAATATTTAGTGCAAGACGAAATCGTACTCAAATTGGATTTAATGTTGGCGGTTCAGTTACTAATTTTCCTTTTTTTCCAAATCTAACATGTAGTATAGATTATACACGTATTAATCCTTTTGTATATCAAAACTTACTACCTGCTCAGGAATACAGTAATAATGGGTATTTGATTGGTGATTGGATGGGCAATAATGCAGACAGATTGATCGTGGAGGCAAAGTATATCCCTATCCCTCGTATGAGGGTGGTGTTCCGACTTGAACAAATCCGTAAAGGATCTGCAGGCACTACAGAACAACAATATTTTCAGCAGCCTCAACCTGATTTTTTGTTTGGTCTTCAGCAAAAGCGTTGGACAACAAGCGGTAGGGTATCCTATGAATGGATTAATAATCTTTACTTTTTTGGCCAACTCGCTCGTCAGGAGATTAAGCTATATTCTCCTGACTTCAATTCCAAGATGTATTATCAATTTAGTGCAGGCTGCTCTTTGGGTTTGTAATCGCCTTTAAATGTATTAATTTGCCTTAAACGGGAACGAATGAATCAAGAGAAAAAACGAATAGAGCATAATTTGCTTGGGGAAGAACCCGAATTTAAATTGGGTCAAGTATGGATTCAAAACCTACAAAGAATGACAAAATTAAAGCGACATAGTAGAACAATTATTTATTGTGGTATTGTGTTATCTTTTTTAGCTGGATCGTTTGCTTTACTTAAAAGTGTCACCTATACTGGTAGGGTAAATTTTGTTATTGAAGAAAACAAACAAACTTCAGGGGGGTTATTTTCTGCATTGGCTGGGCAAGTAGGGCTAGATATGAGCTCTCTTTCTGGAAACTCTGGGATATTGGCAGGAGACAATATTCTTGAATTACTTAAGAGTCCAACTCTTTTAAAGAAAGTGCTATTGTCATCTGATCCGGAAGATACCACACGGTCCCTTGCTTGGGCGTATGCATCATCCTATGGCTATGCAGATAAGTTCCTGGCTAAAGTGGGAAAGAAAGAAATGTTTCTTCCAACTTCAACACCATTAGAAACTGGCATTCGCAGTAGGGCTGAGGATAGCCTCCTTCAAATTATCAATAAACGTATAATCGAAAAGGAGCTTTCAGTGTACAAGCCTGATAAAAAATTAAGCATTTTCAGCTTAGAACTAACCACAAAGAACGAACGATTAACTCAGTTGATCAGTCTTCGATTACTAGATCAGGTTTCTAAGTTATATATTGACACTAAAACAAGAAGGTTGCGGGTGAATGCAGAGAGATTACAGCATAAGGCAGATAGCGTTTCGTATCTATTGAATCAGCGCACCTATACCAGCATATCAAAGGATTTAATAAACGCAAATCCATCTTTTATAAATACAGAAGCTGATTTAGAGATTTCGCGTAGAGACAAATCTCTTTTGAGTCTGATTTATAGCGATTTGAATAAGAGTTTAGATATTAGTAAAACTGCATTAATTCAAGAAACGCCAACAATAGAAATTATTGATAGTCCTGAACTGCCATTAAAAAAGAATGAGTGGAAGTGGTATGTATTTATTCCTGCTGGATTTATTCTAGGAATTCTTATTTCGGCATTTTTTATTGTTTATTTTATGCCATCAAACCGAAAAGTTACGTCGTAAACTTATTTTTTATTTTTCCAAGCAGATCTTTTTGAATCATTCGTTCAGCAAGGGTAATCATGTTCTTAAATGCCTTGGCATGTGAAATGCCATGACCAATAATAACTGGCTTGTTCACACCAAGAACAGGGACACCACCATATTGTTCAAATTCAAACATGTCAAAAAACGGATCTTTGATTCCCCTAGCTTGAATAAAGGGGTACACACTTTCGGCAAGCTTTAATACTACATTCCCAGTGAAACCTTCACAAACCATTACATCTGCTTTGTCTAGAAAGATATCTCTACCTTCTATATTGCCTATGAAATTTATCGAAGTTTCTTCCTTAAGAAGTGGGTAAGCTGCCTGTGCTAATATATTTCCTTTTCCTTCTTCCTCTCCAATGTTAATCAATCCAACCCTAGGTGATGGAATATTAAGTACTTGCTCAGCAAACAGTGATCCTAAAATGGCAAATTGAACTAGGTTTTCTGGTTTGCAATCTGAATTGATTCCTGCATCAAGTAGCCAGCCAAGTTTACCGTTTTCTCTTGGCATATATGCTCCAATAGTTGGGCGATGAATACCTTCAATGGCTTTGATACTAAATAAAGAGCCGACCATCATTGCTCCTGTATTACCTGCACTTATGAATGCATCTACATTTCCTTTTGCGAGGTGTTGAAATCCAATGGAAATAGATGAATCTGGTTTCTCGCGCATGGCCTTGGTAGGATGCTCATGCATGTCTATAACCTGTGTAGTGTGCACAAGTGTACAGGCGTTTTGGTCAATGCCATATTCAACTAATAGGGGCTTAATTGCCTCTGCATCTCCAAAGAGTGTTAGGTGGGCATCTTGATTCGCTTCTCTAAATAGTTTGATTCCTTTTATGGCTTCAAGAGGAGCGTAATCGCCCCCCATCATGTCAAGTCCAATATTCATGGTACAAATATCCTCAGATTAATCTAAATAAAAAATTCCAAGCACCTACTTTATTCAAGTGGTGGTTGGAATTTATTGAAAATAAGCTTTTTATCAGTTGATAGGGGACTTCTCCGCTACTACCTTGCCTTTGTACATCAGCTTTCCTTCGCTTACATGTGCACGATGGCGAACATGAATTTCTCCGGTAGTTGAGTCTTTGCTCAGTGTTACTGTTTCAGCCTTGTAATGTGTCCTTCTCTTAGCACTTCTTTGTTGAGAATGACGGCGTTTTGGATTTGGCATCTTTTCTTGTTTTAGTTATTTCTGAATTTATCCAATCCTTTCCAGATTGTATTTTCTTTTTTTACTTCTGTTTCTTTCAAATTTTCTAGCATGGCTAGTACATCTTTGTTGCAGGTAGACTCGCCCAATTCATCTTTTTCACAAACTGGATGGGTAGGCATACTCAGTTGAACGAATTCATAAATCCAATCATGTGTATCTAGATGAGTTTCATTCCATGAAATGAAAAATACATCTGGATCATCATTGCTGGCATTCATTTCCTCAGGGTTTTCAACCATTTTTACAAGGACTTCAAAGTCGTCCCACAAGTTGATCTCTAAAGGATTACCACAGCGATTGCAAATCATTTCTGTTTTTCCACCAACTTCAAATTTCAATTGGAGGAACGTAGCGTGTTTATCAAGTAAAAGCTTGATAGTCGCATTGCAATTGCTGAATTCAGCTGATTTTTCTGCATCAAAGAACGTATCCCCTATAGTATACTCAAACTCAGTTATGCCTGGTTTTAATCCAACAAAAGCTATTTCAAAATCCCGGCGCCCTGTCATTACTGGTACTTTTAAGGGAGTGCAAATGTAAGTTGTTCAAGTTAATTCACCAAAAGAACTGATGCCTATTGGGCTGATAAAGCAGAAGAAATCTTCAACTTCATCTGTTTTTTGACGAAGCTGCCTCAAAACAGGTTATTTTTATACCTATGAAGGCCATTCGAAAATATGCCAATTTTATTGTACTTGGATTATTGGTTATTGGTGCCAATTGGTTCGTGAACTCACCAGAACGGGTAGAATCATTGTATACAAAGGGGCTTTATTCTTTTACATCTAAGGTATTTAGGGCAGTTTTGGGCTGGATGCCATTCAGTATGGGCGATATCGCCTATGTTTTTATCATTCTGATCATAATTTTACGGTTTCTGCGAATTTTTAGAAAAAAGTCCCCAGAACAACCCATTTGGCCCAAGTTAAAACGAGCGTTGTTAAAGGGTCTTGTTTTTATTGTTTGGACTTGGTTAATTTTTCAAGTTCTCTGGGGGTTTAACTACTATAGAGAAAATGTAGGTGTACAATTTAAGTTGAGTGACAAAGCACCATCGTCAAATGAACTGCATCAATTAGCTTCTTATTTGCTTAGTGAGACCAATACGTATGCAGATGGTCGAAGTATTAAACAATTCAACAAGGAAAAAGAACTTAGTGTCATAAGTCAAGCGTATGATTCAATGGCTAAGCAGTATTCTTTTTTAGCGTATTCAAATCCTTCATTTAAGGCCTCACTTTTTGGTGTGTTAGGAAATTATATGGGCTATGGAGGATACTATAATCCTTTTTCTGGAGAAGCTCAGGTGAATGATCGGCTTCCAGTTTTTCTTTTGCCTTTCACTAGTGCACATGAAGTAGCCCACCAACTTGGCTATGCAAAAGAAAGTGATGCGAATTTTATTGGCTACTTAGCTTCTGTGCATTCCACCGATAGTAGCTTGAAGTATTCTGCCAGCCTAGAAATGTTCTTGTATACAAATGCCGCGCTCAAAAAATATGACAGTGTAGCTTCAAAAAAATTATATGATTCACTTGGTTCTATAGCTAGATATGATTTGAAAATCTACAAATCGTACATCCAGAAATATCAGGGACCAATTGATGAGTTTACTACTCGATTTTATACGCAGTTTCTTCATTTGAATAACCAACCAGAGGGCATGCAATCGTATAGTAGGGTGGTTTATTGGTTGTTTAATTATTGGGATACTAAAAAAGCAGAGGCGCTATGTAAAAAGGGGCAAAGGCACAAAGGGACATAGTAAAAACGACAGAAAAAATCATTTAATTACTATGTGCCTTTGCCCCTTTTCATTTATGCCTTTATGCCTGCCTCCCTATTTTATATTATCTAAAATGAATTAATGCTCATTTGTTTCTATTCTCATTGAGAATCCTTTTCCACCCATCATACTGCCCATCGGCTTGATGTCATATCCTTTTGGTATCTCAAAAATCTTTTCATCAATACTAGCGTCAACCTGAACTTTTAAGACCGTCATGTGAATCTTGAAACCATTATCTCTGGATATTTCGTATTCCATTGGGAATCCTTCAATTAATTCCATCCCTGGAATGGACATCATCGACATCATGCCACCTCTTCCGCCAAAACCAGTTTTGCTGCCAGGTTTAGTTGATTCGGATGCAATTTTAAAATCCGGGTTGTACCAAATTGCAGTTTCATCCATTTTGCCGTTCCTGCCTTTACTTTTAATAGTAACTTTTTTACATATATAACTAGCTATCTTTTTGGTTTCTTCAGAGTAAATCAATTCAGGGGTATCCTCTTTAAATGTAATACCCATCGCTTGAAGAGTATCTTTTTTCAATTGTCTCATGGAATCCATTTGAGCCATCATCGCTTCATTCTCTGCATCGGTTGAAGTAAATCCCATTTTCTTGCCCATGGCTTCAATAAGGGTAGTTGTTTTTTTATTCTTCCTATCAATGATAGTCACATTATTACCAAAGTCTGATTGACTTTCCGTTTTCATGAAATCAGGGGTATAATATATAGTTGAAGTCGTTTCCATACCACTAGGCATAGTCATCGCCGCTCCATCGCCACCGCCACTTGGACTTACGGCAATTGCCATTCCACCATTTTCAGGAAAGGTCATTTCTGTTTTTGCCTTAACAATGGCATTGTTAATTGATTTTGGCTGAGCTACTAAAAGTGAAACGGATATGACCATTCCACAGAAAACGGTGATTAATTTTTTCATATTGTTGATTTCTGAATTACAAAATAAGAATATTATTTGTTGATTAGACGTTAATTATGATGAGAGGCATGCATAGCCATTCATTTTTTCCCAACAGTTCGATAAAATAGCCTTCAGTAAAAAATTGCATTGGCTAAATGGCATTGTCACTTGACTATTTGTTTATTTACCTTAAATTGCTTTTTCAATCTAACGAAATGAAAAAAATAATACTTGCCTTTAGCGCAGCCTGCATGATGCTTGCCACAGTTGCGCAATCAACTAAAATTGCTATCATCCCTGAGCCTACAGAACTAAAGCAAGGGATAGGGTCATTTAAAGTAACCGCTTCAACACAAATTTCAATTGGTAAAGATGACGCAAGTCTAAGTGTTGCGAACGAATTGAATGCGTCTTTTGAAAAGGCAGCCGGCTTCAAATTAAAAGTAAATGCTGGATCAGCTGCTACGACTAACTCAATCCAATTGAGCATATTGAATACTGAAGATAAAGACCTTGGTGCTGAGGGATATCGTTTAGCTTCTTCACCTACTGGGGTTAAAATAACTGCCAACAAGCCTGCTGGTTTATTTTATGGTGTTCAAACCTTATTGCAATTGCTGCCGAACGAAATTGAAAGCAAAAAAGTAATCAAAGGTATCGCTTGGACAGTACCAGCTGTAAGCATCATGGATAAACCACGTTTTGGTTGGAGAGGATTGATGTTTGACGTGTCGAGGCATTTCTTCACTAAACAAGAAGTAAAAGAATTCATTGATGATATGGTTCGCTACAAATTCAACATGCTTCACCTGCATCTTACGGATGACCAAGGATGGAGAATTGAAATCAAAAGCTTGCCTAAGTTGACTGAAGTCGGTGCATGGAATGTAAAGAAGACTGGCCAATTTAATTATTTCAGTCAGCCCGCAGATGATGAGCCCCGCAATTATGGTGGGTTCTATACGCAAGAAGATATTAAAGATCTTGTTAAGTATGCCAAAGAAAAATTCGTAGAAATTATGCCTGAGGTAGACGTTCCAGGACATAGTCTTGCAGCAGTAGCCGCGTATCCTGAATTAAGTTCTACACCTGGTAAATATAAAGTGAACTCTGGCGAGCCATTCATGGATTGGAGTGATACAGGCTTCACTGCTTTGGTGGATAATACGCTTTGTCCTGCAAATGAAAAAGTGTATGAATTTTTAGATAAAGTATTTGGTGAAATCGCAACCCTTTTTCCTTTTGAATATATCCATATGGGAGGCGATGAGTGTGCAAAAAATTTCTGGGAGAAAAGCGATCAAGTTAAAGCGCTTATGCAACGAGAGCATTTAAAAAATCAACATGAAGTTCAATCATATTTTGTTGGTCGCGTGAATAAAATCATCAACTCAAAAGGAAAGAAAATGATGGGATGGGATGAGATCCTTGAAGGTGGTTTGGTTGAAGGTGCAGCAGTGATGAGTTGGAGAGGAATGGAAGGTGGAATCGATGCTGCTAAAAAAGGACATGAAGTGGTTATGACACCTAATAGTCACGTGTACTTAGATTTCATGCAATCAGATCCTGCTATAGAGCCTCCTGTATATGCATTATTGAGATTAAGTAAAACATACTCATTTGAACCAGTTCCAGAAGGAGTTGATCCAAAAGTGATAAAAGGTGCTCAAGCCAATGAGTGGACAGAACAAATTTTTAATACACGGCATCTGCAATATATGATCTGGCCTAGAAGTCTTGCTGTTTCTGAAATTGCATGGTCTCCTAAAAAGACTAGAAATTGGAATGAATTCGTAACTCGTGTTGAAGATCATTTCGATCGTTTCAATTTTGCAGACAGAAAGTATGCACCTAGTATTTATGATCCATTGGTTAATGTGAAGAAGGGTGAAAAAAATAAGTTGCTAATTGATTTTGATTCAGAACTTTCTGGACTTGACATTCATTATAGTTTTGATAACTCATATCCTGATAATCATTATGCAAAATATGATGGCAGCTCAATCGAAGTTCCTATTGATGCCATAAAACTTATCTTGATTAGTTATAGAAATGGTAAGCCTATCGGCAGAATGATGACTATAGGAATAGATGATTTGAAAAAAAGGGCCGAGAAAAAAAGTTAGTTAGACATTAGAAGTTAGACATTAGACGTTAGAAATTAGATGTTAGTTCTGAGTGAATAGTATTGTCTACTATTTCAAAATTTAAACTACCACTAACCACTAACGTCTAACATCTAATGTCTAACATCTATTTCAATTAAAAAAGGTATGAAAACAAAATGGGGTATTCTCGCGTGCGGTAGGATTGCGAAAAAGTTTGCATCGGATTTGAAATTGGTAGAAGGAGGGGAACTCTATGCAGTAGCTTCACGAAATAAACAAACAGCCCTAGAATTCACAAAAGAATATCCTGCGCAAAAAGCATATGGTTCTTATGATGAGTTGGTTTTAGACCCCGAAGTTGATGCCATTTATGTAGCTAGTCCGCATGCGATGCACCATGAGCATACATTGCTTTGTCTGAAACATGGTAAAGCTGTACTATGTGAAAAGGCTTTTGCTATCAATTCGAGGCAAGCATTAGAAATGGTTGAATTGGCAAGAGCAAATAAGGTGTTTTTAATGGAAGCTCTTTGGAGCCGTTTTCTCCCTCATTATCTTAAAGTAAGGGAGATGATTGATCAAGGTAAGATAGGGGAGATTAAAGGGGTAATGGCAAATTTCGGATTTAAGCCCACTCCACCGATTCCAGATCGTTTATATAATCCGGCATTGGGCGGAGGTGCCTTGCTTGATATTGGCATTTACACAGTATTTTTTGCTCAGTCTTTATTGGGAAAACCAGACACTATTTTGGCTACTATGGATCCTGCCGATACAGGGGTAGACAATCAATGCTCAATCATATTTAAATACAAGAATGGTAGCACAGCCACTTTGTTTTCTACATTAGTTTCTAACTTAGAGACTGATGCGGATATATTCGGTACAGAAGGTAGAATTCGCTTATCTAGCCGATTTTATGAACCTAGCTCCACCATCTACTATTATCCTGATAAGGTTGATAGCCGAACTGAAGTACCTGTGGGGAGAGAATCAGGATTTGGCTACCAATACGAAATTCGTCATGTTCAGGAGTGCTTGGCTCAAGGACTAACAGAAAGTCCAATCTATCCGTTGACTGATACATTAGACTTGATGGAAACCTTAGACAAAATCAGGGTTGAGATGGGACTGAAATACGATGTCGATAAGGCCTAGAAGTAGTTATTCAGAGATCCTGCAAAACATCCACATTTTGCCCTAAAAAATGTCAATTACTGCCTGTTTTTTGTTCATAATGGTGTGAATAACTAGTTGTTTCAACCAACCAACCAAAGGGTATATTTGTCGACAGACCAAAAATTGTAATGCAGTGAGATTAAAGAGTTTAGAAATAAAGGGGTTTAAGAGTTTCGCAGATAAAACAGTGATCAATTTCGATGAAGGAATCACAGGAATTATAGGTCCAAATGGTTGCGGAAAAAGCAATATTGTCGATTCAATACGATGGGTAATCGGGGAGCATAAAATCAGCAATTTGAGGAGTGAAAACCTCGAGAGTTTGGTATTCAATGGGTCAAAAACCAGAGGTCCAAGTGGATTGGCTGAAGTGAGCCTAACGTTTGACAACACAAAAAATCTATTACCTACTGAATTCAACACTGTTACGGTTACACGTAAGTTTTATAAAAGTGGTGAGAGTGAATATCGATTGAATGATGTTCAGTGTAGGTTGAAAGATATTCATAATCTGTTTCTTGATACAGGAGTTAGTACAGACAGTTATGCGATTATTGAACTTGGAATGGTGGATGACATCATCAAGGATAAAGAAAATAGTCGTCGTAAAATGCTTGAGCAAGCGGCTGGAATAAGCATTTACAAAACACGTAAAAAAGAAGCTAAGCTAAAGCTTGATGCTACAGAGCAAGATTTGGCGAGGATTGAGGATTTGTTGTTTGAAATCCACAACCAACTCAAAATGCTTGAAAGCCAAGCAAAGAAGGCAGAGAAATATTACGAGATAAAAAAAGAGTTTAAAACATCTTCTATTGAGCTTGCAAAAGCTGCATTAGAAGGATTTAATGTTCAATACAAAGAGCTTACTGAGCAGCAACAACAAGATTCTGATCGTAAAATCGAAATTGAAACTAAAATTTCTCAAGCTGAAGCAGAGTTAGAAAAACAAAAGCTCAAATTCATTGAAGAAGAAAAAAGTCTTCAACAATTGCAACAAGCCTTCAACGAATTAATCAATCAAATTCGTACGAAGGAAAATGAAAAGAATTTAGCCGACCAACAACTGAAATACCTAAAAGAAAAAGAAACATCATTAAATGATTTTCTTTCTAAAGCAGGTGGTCAGTCAGCTGGATTGGAGGAAAGTATTCGGTTTACACATATTCAAATTGCAGAGGAAGAAGTTAAGCTGAATGAATTACAACAGCGTATTGATGTGCTAAAGTCACAGGTAGATCAAAACAGACAAGTCTTTGATGAAAAAAGAGTTTTGGTGGATGAATTGAGAAGAAAAAATCAACAAGTTCAACGAAACCAATTTGAAGCTGAAAAGAATGTGGCCATCAGAGATACTTCTCTAGCTAATTTGGATAAATCAATTGCTCAACTTAAAGAAGAACATGTTGTAAGGCAGGCACAACTTTCTGATTTAGCTATTCAACGTGATGAAAATACATCTGCACTGAATGGTGAAAAAGAAAATTTGCTATCCCTTCAAAAGCAACACGAAGAAGTTAAGTTGCAAATATTAGATACACAATCTAAGCTTGAAGGCTTGCGCTCTCATCTTGCTGAAGAGAGCCGTAAGTTAGATTCCAAGAAGAATGAGTACGCATTGTTGAAAAGCCTAGTAGATTCAATGGAAGGATATCCTGAGAGTGTTAAATTCTTGCATAAGAATACAGGATGGAATCATACAGCACCAATTCTTTCAGACATTATTTATGTTAAAGAGGAATTCAGAACTGCTGTAGAAAATGTTCTAGAGCCTTACCTCAATTATTATGTAGTTAATAATTTACAAGAAGGATTGCAAGCCATTCATTTATTGGATGAAAATAAAAAGGGCAAAGCCAATTTCTTCCTATTGGATAAATTGAACGCAGAATTTGGTTCAAAAGAACTTCATGCGCACGTTACACTAGGAACGATTTCCGCGACAAGTATCGTTGAATATGATGCTCAGCATGAGAATCTTGTAAAATATTTACTGGGTAATGTGTTGATCGCTGAAGACGAATCTGCACTAGAAAATTCAAATGGAAGCATAGTGCTTGAGCGTCATGGTAAATACGTTAAGGGTAAATATTCTTTAACCGGAGGAAGCGTTGGACTTTTTGAAGGTAAAAAAATTGGTCGGGCTAAGAATCTAGAGAAATTAGCTGAAGAAATTACCGCGCAAGATGGTGTTGTATCAGTGATAAAAAATGATATTCAGGCTAGGCATAATGAAGTATTAGAGTACAACAATCAGTTGAAAGAAAAATTCATTAACGAGTCTCAGCAAAAAATTCAACAATTATCAAATCAATCCTTTAGTGTTCAGAACAAGATTGATGGATTGCATAGTGCTGAAACAAATTCTTCGAATAGGCTAAGTGATTTGGAACAACAACTTGCGCAAGGCCGCGAGTCGATGCAAGAATTTAAGGCTTCACTAGATCAATTTAATCAAGAGCTTTCAGCGTTGTCTGCTAGTATTGAAACAGTGGAAACAGATTATTCCGCTGCTGAATTGGCCTACAATAGTATTAATTCTCAATATAATGAGGCTAATATATCTCTTGCAAAGCAACAGAGTAAGTTGGCTGCTGCTCATCAAGAAGCAATCTTCAAAAAAAATCAACTTGATGAACTGAAAAGTCAAATTGACACCAGCAACACTCAGTTGTCAGAAGCAACTGTAACAATACAGGAGACTATTGCACATCTTAAAACAGCGGACGAAGAGTTAGTAGCATTCTACCGTAGAAAGGAAGACGATGGACGATTGTTGAATGATGCCGATCAAGCATACTATCTACTTAGAAATACCCTGAGTGAGCAGGAGAGTGAACTTAGGCATCAAGTAAAAGATAAGGAACAGATTGATCAATTGCTTGGACTTATCAAGGACAAGATTAATGAACTAAGGTTCCAATTGGCTGGTATAAAAGAACGATTGAATGTTGAATTTAAAGTTGATATCGATCAGATTTTAGATGAGCCAAGGCAGACTGAAGATACGCTTGAGCAATTGCAAATGGATTGCGACAAAATGAAAAAGCGTTTGGAAAATATTGGCGAGGTCAATCCAACAGCTATTGAAGCTTTTCAAGAAATGAAGAAGCGATACGACTTCATCCTTGAGCAAAAGAATGATTTGGTTGAAGCTAAAAATTCTCTAGCTCAAACTATACAAGAAGTTGAGGCAACAGCCAATCAGAAATTCTTAACCACTTTTAATCAGGTTAGAGAAAATTTCCAACGTGTATTCAAAGCACTATTTACAGAGGAAGATACAGCTGACATGGTATTGGTAAATCCTGATAATCTAGCTGATACAGGAATTGATATATTGGCTAAGCCGAAAGGAAAACGT